>CAMBEV010000249.1 GCA_945865595.1 Nannocystis exedens
CAGTCCCCATCGAACACTGCGACGTCTGTGCATGGCAACGTTCCTGCGAACAGCAACGCCGCGCGGACGACGATCTCAGCCTCGTGGCGCGCCTCACGTCACGACAGCGCGAGCTCCTTCATGCTGCCGAAGTTGACACCGTGCAAGCACTCGGAGCGCTGCCGTCCACAACACCCATTACCGATATCAAAGCGACGTCACTCACTCGCATTCGCGAGCAGGCGCGCATTCAGTGGGAAGGACGCGTCGCACAGCGCGTGCTGTACGAACTCCTCGACGAGACGACGCCGGAACGCGGATTGCTCCTCTTGCCCGAGCCTTCACCCGGCGACCTCTTCGTCGACCTTGAAGGCGACCCGCTCGCGATGGCGGGAGGTATCGAATACCTGATTGGCGTGACAGAAGCCGGGCCCGATCGCGGTCGATTCACAGCGTTTTGGGGAACCGATCGCGCCCAAGAGAAGCGCGCGTTCGAAGCGTTCATGGAATTCGTAAAGGAGCGACGCGCGCAATACCCTGACCTGCATCTCTACCACTACGCGCCTTACGAACCGGCCGCGTTCAAGCGCTTGGCCGCGCGACACAACACCTGCGAAAGCGAGCTCGATGAGTTGCTTCGCAAAAAGGTGTTCGTCGATCTCTTCCGGGCTGTGCAGCAAGGCGTTCGTGTGTCGGTTGAGAGTTACTCCATCAAGCGGCTCGAGCCTCTCTACGGCTACGTGCGCAAGGCGGACCTGAAGGACGCGGGCTCGTGCCTCGTCGCCATGGCGACATGGTTCGATCGTAGAGTGCGCGGGGAGGTGGAGCCGAGGCTCAAGGAGGTCATCGCCGCGTACAACGAAGACGACTGCGCCTCGACGCTTGCGCTTCGGGACTGGTTGGAAGAGCGACGCGCTGAACTTGAAGCCAAGCGCGGCGTATTGCCAAGACCCTTCGACGGAGAAGGCGCAAGCGAGGACCGTGCAAAGCGCGAGGCTGAGGTCGTTGCCCTCGAGCGTGCGCTCACAAAATCACTCTCCGAAGACGCGCACGATCCCACACACGCCGATCATGCGCAGTGGCTCCTCGCGCAGCTTCTGGACTGGCATCACCGCGAGGAAAAATCCGGGTGGTGGGAGTACTACCGGCAGAGCGACCTCTCAGAGGAGGAGCGCATCGAGGACCCAACAGCCCTTGGCGGCCTCGTCTACGAACGCGAGGTTGGCCCCGAGAAACGGTCGACGCTTCACCTCTATCGCTTCCCCGCACAGGAGCACGGCGTCGACCCCAGCAAGACGGTGCTCGATCCGGCCACTGGCAAGGCTCCCGGCACAATTCACGCGGTTGACAATCGAGAGCACACCCTCACACTCAAGCGTTCCAACGATTCAGACGCGCCTCGTCCACGGACCCTCATCGTCAACAATGTTGTCAAAGCGGACGCACAGCAGGAGAGCCTGATGCGGCTCGGAAGGTGGGTGGCTAAGCACGGCATGACTTCCCAGCTGCCCGAGTACCGCACCGAGCGCGCGTTGCTCTGTGGCACGCCGCCCGTTTTTCCGGATGGAGTCTTGGCGGACGACTTCACCGAACGGGGCAAACAACTTGCGCTCGCAATCGCTGGCTCAGTCCTGCCGGTACAAGGCCCTCCTGGTTCCGGAAAGACGTATCTCGCCGCGCGGATGATCGTCGCGCTCATCAAAGCTGGCAAGCGCGTCGGCATCCTCGCAAATAGCCACAAGGTGGTCGGCAAGTTGCTTTACGAAGCGTGCGAAGCCGCGGCGAATGAAGGCCTATCGCTGCGTTGCGTTCAAAAGCCAAAGAACTTCAAGATAGACAAGCCTGTTCACGGCTTCGTGACCAATGCGAACGGCAACGAGGCTGTGTTCGATGCGGTCGGCGGAGAGGTCGACATCGTTGCAGGCGTTTCGTGGCTGTGGGCGCGTGAGGAGATGCGAAACTCGGTTGACGTTCTCTTCGTCGACGAAGCGGGCCAAATGGCGCTCGCGAATGTGCTCGCCTCCGCACAAGCCGCCAACGGCATGGTACTTCTCGGCGATCCGCAGCAGCTCGACCAACCCCTGAAGGGCGTTCATCCTCCAGGTGCTGAAGCGTCCGCGCTTGGTCATGTTCTGCAAGACAGCTCCACGCTCAGTGACGTCCGGGGCATCTTTCTTGCCGAGACATGGCGAATGCATCCCGACGTGTGCGGTTACATTTCAGAGGTGTTCTACGAGGAGAGGTTGAGGCCGCGCGCTCATCTGTCGCAACAGCGAATCCACGCACCCGGCCCCTTCGATGGCACCGGCCTTCGGCTCATCGAAGTCGAGCACACTGGCAACACTAACGCTTCGATCGAGGAGGCTCAGCGCATCGGCAAACTGGTCAACGAGCTTCTGGCGTCCCGACCCACATGGACGAACAGCCAGGGCGAGACCCATCCGCTCACGGCGAAAGACATCGTCATCATCACGCCGTACAACGCACAGGTCGCGACCATTCGTGAGCACGTACCGGGTGAAACGCCCGTTGGCACCGTCGACAAGTTTCAGGGCCAAGAGGCGCCAATCGCGATCTACTCGCTCGCCACGTCGTCGCCTGAAGACGCGCCGCGTGGCATGGAGTTTCTCTACAGCAAGAATCGACTGAACGTAGCCATCTCACGGGCCCGGTGCGTTGCGATGATCGTCGGCAGCCCCGCGCTCTTTCGCGTGAGCTGCAAGGCTCCACGCGAGATGGAACTTGCGAACGCGTTTTGTCGGTTTGCCGAACTGGCCAGCCGGGTCGATTGACTCGGAGCACCGTCCACCCGTTCAGCCCTTGCTAACAGCGGCACCCAATCGCCGCGACCCACCAGCGCATCGTCTCCTTCTCAGGAGGCCCCACGATGTCTACGCCGCTGCCCGCCCCACTCGGGCTCGAAATTCAAACCACGTTCTCGTCAACCTCGTTTGCGACAACCATCACCGACTATCGCGCAAACGCGCTGACGCTTTTCTCACCGCTCACCCCCGCACAGCGCGAGAGCATCTCACGCGACGCATGGTCAATCGGCCTTCGAGCCGTCATCACCGCGTACCGCCAATCGGAAGAAGCGCAGTTCGCGGATGCGTCGAACGCTTTGATTCACAAGGTTGACGAAAAGCTCCTGGCGCACAGCGAACGTCAGCACGAGCTCACATTGCGCCTGCTGAAGCAGTACTTCGACCCAAGCGACGGCGCGGTCGGCCAGCGCATCGACGCGTTTGTTCGCGATGGCGGCGAGCTGACACGGGCGCTCGACAAGTACCTTTCGACTGACCACGGCGCTCTCGGTCAAACCCTCGCACGCGAACTGGGTGAGCACAGTCCTCTGATGCAGCGGCTTGATCCGAATCAGGCCAACAGCGTCGTTGCCCTTGTCGCGACCAAGATGAGCGAAGCGCTGGCGCTCAGTCAGACCCACCTGACGCGCGCTCTCGACCCTGCCACGAGCGATGGTCCCCTCGCCCGCCTCATGACAGCGCTGCAAACAGACCTCGCGCGCGCCGACCACGATCGCACGAAGCAACTCGAGCTTGCGACCAAGGCGCTGGACGCCAACAACCCCGATTCGCCCATCAGCCGGCTCATGACCGAAACAGGTCGCGCTCAGCTCATGGTGACACGTGCGTTCAACACCGACGACCCCGCGTCGCCAATCGCCCTCTTGCGCGCGAGCCTCACCACCTTGCTTGGAACGCACACCCAAGGAGTGACCGAGGCGCTGACACGGCTCGACCACCGGCAGCAAGCCATCGAGATGAACTTGCGCGAAACCGTTGCCCGGCTCGAAGCGCGCAAACAGAGTGATGCGCGGTCGCCAAAGGGTGGTCAAGACTTCGAATCCTCCGTCGCGGCCTTCGCCCGATCGGTAGCCGCATCGGCGCCGCTGACGCTTGACCTTACGGGCGCGCGCGTCGGCGCGATCGCCAACTGCAAGGTCGGAGACATGGTGCTGCGATTCACCGAAGAGAGCGCGTCTGCGGGTGCGGCAGTCGTAATCGAGGCAAAACGCGACCTGAGCTACGGTGTGCCGCAGGCTCGCATCGAGCTCGAAACGGCACGCAAAAACCGAGGCGCCGTTGTGGGACTCTTCGTCGTCGCAAAGACGCACGACGACCGGTTTGCACCCTTCGCGCGCTATGGCAATGACGTCATCGTCGTCTGGGATCCGGAAGACCCTGCGACTGACCCGTATCTTCAAGCGGCATTCTTGCTCGCGCTCGGCATGGCTTCTCGCGGCGCTCGCCAGGCGAGCCCGGTCGCGGATGCGGTCGACGACTTTCACTCGCGCATTGAAACGGAGGTCAAGCGCTTCGCCGAGATGCGCCAACACGCCGACCGCATCGTCAAGTCTGCTGACTCCATTTTGCAGGCGCTTGTGACCTCCGAATCGAAGCTCAAGCTGCTTGTCGGTCGCGCCGCGAAGACCGCGCTGTTCTTGCGAAGCACCGAGGTCGACGCTGCGAGCGACACTGACTTCGAGCCGCTTGTCCTACGGCATGGAGCGCCATCGAACGAGACAGACGAAGGGGCCGAGGCATCCTGATCTTCCTCTGCTCGAGGCCACAGGAAGCTATCCGGCCTTTTTTTCCGGCGTAATCCTCTTGGGTGGCAGTCGCACGACCGGGCGCTCGTTGTGCGCCTGTTTCTCCTGCATCGCACGCCCGAGTCGTTCGATATCGTAGCCGAGCTCTTTCGCGATAGCGTCGCGGACAGCGCGTAGTTCTTCGACAATCGGATCACGAAATGACATGGGACTCCTCCATCAGTTCTCTGGGGGTACAGAGCATCGGTGGATCGTATCCGGCGCTACGGCACAGGCCTTCGATCTTCCCTCGCATCCTCGCATTGGCGATGTGCGAGCAGTTCCACGTCAGAAGGTAGTCAATGCCGTGGACGGTGGCGACGGCGATGTGGAGTGCGTCCGCCGCCGCTTTGGCTGGCAGGCCACCTGCGGCAATAAGGTGGCGGCCGAGCGTAATGGCTTCATCCGTCGTATCGAGAATCGCCACGTCGCGCAGCGCGCTCAACCGCCGTGCTGCGGCCTCCGGATCACCGGCGGCAGCCTCGTCGAGAACCAGCTGAGAAATGAAAAGGTCGAAGGTCGCGCGGCCATCCCACCACTCGCACGTGATCTCCTGCTCGGCGGCACGAACTAGATCGCGGGTCGGGCGAGCCGTCAGGTAGCTGACAATAGTCGTTTCGATGTAGGTGCGCGGCTTCATGAAGCTAGCGGAAGTTTAGCATGCCATTCGTCAGTCTGTGCGTGGACGGGCTCCAACGCGCCCCTGCACACCCAAGCAGCCCCGGCTAACGGCGCGCCCCAATCGCCGCCGGTCGCGCATGCATCCTCCTCTGGTCACCAAGGAGGTCCCATGTTTCGCAACGCACTCGTCTTTCTCGCCGTCACCACAACAGCCTGCTCAAGCGCCAGCACCAATCCGGGAGCAAACTCATCCACAACCTGCGCAGCACGAAAAGGAACATACAAAGCTACATTTACGGAACGCGCAGGCACGTGCGGCAAAATCAACGAAACAATCATCACCTTCGGCCAGTCAGGCAGCGCCCCATCGGGCTGCACCGGCTCGCAGG
>CAMBEV010000250.1 GCA_945865595.1 Nannocystis exedens
GGCCAAAAAAAGCGACTCGATCCTTACGTTCTCGGTGGGCATCGGCGCCCTGAACGCGCCTGAGGTCTACGATCCCAAGTTCATGGCGAAGCTCGCGCAAGCGGGCGCGACTGCGCGTGCCGGTTGCGATCCGAACGAAACGAGTGACGCCCAGAAGATGTGCCACTTTCAGATCACCCCGGGTGGCAAATCGAAGGCCGCACTAACGACTGACTTCCTTTCGGCCATCAACGACATCCGTGCCCGCTCAGCGAGCTGCGAGTTCAAGCTCGATCAAACGGCCACGGGCGCGATCGATCCGACGAAGGTCAACGTTGTTTACAGTGCGAGTGACGGCACGAAGTCCGTTCTTCCGCAGAGCAGCACCGACGGCTGGTCGTTTGATAATGCAGCCGATCCGCAGAAGGTGATCCTGAGCGGCCTTTCATGCGAGCGCGTGAAGCGCGATCCGAATGCGAAGGTCGACATCGTGATTGGCTGCCTGACGCTCGTGCGGTGACGCTCTTCTCTACAGCCAGTCTACAGCCAGCCGTTGTCGCGGTACCATTGGGCGGAGATCTTGGTTCCCTCTCTCCACTGCATCGCAGGAGTCCAACCGAGATCGCGCCGCGTGTCACTCGCATCGCAAACCCAGTGGCGCTCTTTGAGCTCGTTGATTTTGTCGCGCGTGAGCATGACCGGCTGCTTGCGAAGTTTCCCCATCGCTTCTGAGCCAACGGCCGCGAGCTTCAACACGCCGAGTGGCAGGCCAACGCGCACGAAGGCTCGCTTGTTCATCGCGCTCTCGAGATCAGCCAGCGCCTCTCGCCAAACGTAGACGTTGCCGTCTTCGACGAAGTACGCAGACCCCGAAGGCACGTCAGCGTCGATGGCACGCACGCACGCCGAAGCGGCATCGGCCGCGTAGATCAAACTGAGCGTGTTGAGTCCGTCGCCGAGAACCGGCAGAACGCCCCGCTGAATCGATTGAAAGAACGCGAACGTTTCGTTGTCGCGCGGCCCATAAATCATCGGTGGACGAATGATCGTGATCGGCAGGCGGTCTTGCGTCGCACGTGCAGCTCTCTCAGCGGCGAGCTTCGACTTGCCGTAATTCGTAACTGGGTTTGGTTCCTTCTGCCCTGAGACAGGCTTGCCATCAGGCGAGGGTCCCACCGCAGCCAAGCTGGACACGAGCACGAAGCGCCTTAGTTTGGGTGCCTTTGCGATCGCGGCGTCGAGGAGATGCTGGGTGCCAAGGACGTTGACCGAGTGGAACTCGGCAGCACTCCGCGCTTTGACGAGACCGGCCGAGTGAATGATCGCATCGACGCCAACGACAGCAGGCTCGACGCTCTTTGCGTCTTCGACTGAGCCATAGGCGAATTCAATATTCGGCAATGACTCAAGGAACTTCTTGTTGGACGATTTCCGCACGAGCGCGCGCACTTGATGCCCTGCCGCCGACAATTGTTCGGCAACGTGACTGCCCAAGAAACCGCTGCCACCTGTGAGCAACACGCGCATGACTCTCTCCTTGTTTCGTCGGTCCCTGTTCAAGCCGGTCGTTGTTCAGCGATCGGCCGCTCGAACACCCGATAGGTTTTGTACGCGGTGCCGCCCATCATCTTGATGCCGGCGTTCACAGCATGGTTGTCTTCGAGCGTCCAGCCGCACTCGCCAAACTCGATACCGAGCTTCGCGGCACTGTCGTTCATCTCGGCATACAGGAACGACGCAAGCGGCATGTAGCGGCGCTGCATTCGGAATTTTTTGCGAATCCCAAGAATGATCATACGTGCAGATTTCGGACCTCTGACCTTCAATCGGTAAAGCAACTTGGCGATCCCGAACGGCAGAATTTTTCCGTCGAGATCGGCGATCATCTCGTTCAAATTGGGCAGCGCGAGCGCGACCGCAGCGGGTTCTCCGTCGATGGACACGATGCGCGTGAGCTCGGGAACCAGGAGCAGCCTGAAGTCTTGAGCCATCTTCGCGACCTCGTTTCGCGTGAGTGGGACGAACGCCCAGTTCTCGTTCCACGCGTCGTTGAAGATATCGACGACCAAGCGTACGTCGCGTTCGAGATGCTTCAACTCGACCATGCGCGATTGCAATTCGGGCAGCTCGCGCATTTCGCGCTGGGCACGCGCGGTGCGCTTGTTGAGTTCGCCGACGCGGTAGCTCCAAGCGTAAACATCCTTGACCTTATCGAAGCCGGCCTTCTCGATGAGTCCGGCTTGATAGGGCCGATGGTGCGGCATCATGATGAATGGCGGCGTGTCGAAGCCATCGACGAGGCAGCCCATCTCTTCATTGATCGAGAGTGAAATCGGCCCGCGAATCGTCTTCATGCCGCGCGCGCGCAGCCATGCTTCGGCCTTCGCAAGAAGAGCTTTGGCGACAGTTTCATCGTTGACCGTGTCGAGGAACCCAAAGAATCCGACGTTGTCCCCATAGCGCGCGAGGTGCTCGCGATCGATGCTCGCCGTCGCTCGCCCGACGGGTACGCCATCTTTGTAAGCGACAAAAGCCGCCCCTTCGCCGTGCTCGAAGAACGGGTTCTTCTTCGGATTCAGGCGGTCTCCCAACTCCATGTCGAGCGGGCGGATGTACGCCGAATCAGATTGGTAAATCGAATTGACGACGCCGAGAAAGTCGCGCTTTAGGCGACCTGTCAGCGAGCCCATGGGGGAACTTTCGATGTGAACCATGCCGTGGCGTGGTGGCGTAGTCTATTTTTTGAGCGCCGCGTAGAAGAACGCGTCTTTACGGCGAACGCGCAGTAGCAGTTCCCCGTCGGATGCAGCCTTTTGCACCTGTGCAGACAACGGGTCGGCCAAGCCATCTGCTTCCACGATGATGTCTCCAGGGCGCAGGCCAGCACGGTCGGCTGCAGATCCCACAGCCACGGTGCTCACGACGCTCGCTGGTTTCGCTGGCAATCCGAGGCTTTGTGCTTGCTCCGCGGTGAGCTCCTTCACTGAGAAGCCGAGCCCCGTTGGCGGTGCGGCGTGCGCCTGCGCTGGGATGGGCGTGCGCTTGTCCGGCCTGGTTCCCAGGGTTACTTTCGTTGTGTAACGCTGTTGGTTACGAATGATCTCGAGGTCGACTGCCTCGCCGACTTCGTGCGTGGTGACTTCGCGCGTGAGGTCGCCGGGCGTGTGAACCTTCTTGCCTGCGATTGCCGACACGATGTCGCCGGACTTCATGTTCGCCTTCGAGGCGGGACCCGATTCGACCACCGAACCCACGAGTACCCCATCGGTCGGTTGCACCTTGAACGCGGTTGCTAGCTCAGGCGTGAGCGGTTGCGGTGCGACCCCGAGCCACGCCCTCTGCACAAACCCATTCTTCAAGATCTGCTGCGCGACACGACTTGCGAGATTGGACGATACAGAAAAGCCGATGCCCTGCGCCGAGCGGAGGACGAGGGTATTGATGCCCACAACGTGACCGTCAAGGTTACATAATGGTCCACCCGAATTGCCTGGGTTGATGCTCGCGTCGGTTTGCAGGTAGTCCTCGATCGCGCTCGCGCCGATATCACCACGCGCTTTCGCGCTCACGACACCGGCGGTCACGGAGTAGCCAAGGCCCGATGGCGACCCAATAGCGACCACCCATTCGCCGACGCGCGCCGCGCTCGAGTCCGCGAACGTGGCCGCAACGAGGCCCGTTGCGTCGACCTTGAGCACAGCTAGGTCGGTCGCAGGGTCACGACCGATGAGCTTCGCCGCGAGCGTGCGCCCGTCGCGGAGTCGAACGTTCATCGTCACCGCATCGTTGATCACGTGGTTGTTCGTGAGGATTGCGCCGTCGGCGGAAAATACGACGCCTGATCCCATGCCGTGCTGTGTCGGCTGATCGCCCTCATCGAGGCCGAAGAAGTTGCGAAGCTCTTCCGGAACGTCGGATCGCGTGGTGACTTCAATTTGAACGACGCTCGGACTCGCCTTCTCGGCGGCGGCGACGAACGCATCCGAGAGCCGGCGCGCCTCCGCGGTGGCCGCGGTCGCCGTGATTGCCTTTGCCGTCGGTGCCTTTGCTGTCTGTAATAGCGGCGCGGGCGCGCCAAAGGCCGTCGGAATGAACAAGTTTACGAGCACGAAGCCAACCAGGGTGTGACGCATAAGCGGCAGCTTAGCGCGACCTTAGCGATCGCCAAAACCGAGACGGCTCAGGACGCCGCCCTTATGACTCGAGCAAAGACCCGCGACCATTCACGCCCTCCAATGGTGCTCGTTGCGCGATGAAGCGGCGTGCCAGGTGCCGACAGGTCGACCAGTTCGAGCGTGCCTGCGGCGAGGGCGAGCGCGCGATCCCCGGCGCCCTTCACAAGCGCGGCCATGAGCACGTCGATGTCAAGCTCCGGGTCGAACGCGAAACGTGACAGCGTTGCGCGCCTCTGCGGCAAAAACGGCGCCTCAAGAAATGAAACCGATACTGTTGCAGAGGCGCAGACTCGCGAGCGTTCGCCAATCACGACAATGTCGGTGGCGCCTGGACTCGGCTGCTCGAGGTAGGCCGCGATGCTCTCGACGTGGGCGGCATCGACCGAGCGCGGAGGGTCATACCGCGTGTCGCGCATCGTTCTTCGCCGCTCCGCGAGAAGGCCGTCGAGCCTGGCGAGATCAAAAGCGTCGCGCGGGTGCGCTTGCCTCGCGCGAAACCTTGAATCAAGGCGCACGCTCACTGGCAAATCCACTCGTAACGACCACGTGAGCGCTTCGTAACCGACCCTGTCGTAAAATGCGCTCGCCGGATTGCGCTCGAGAACTTCTGCTGCGAGCACGACGCCGCGTCGTCGCGACCACTCAAACGCGGCCCGACCGAGTTCGCCCAGCAGCGCCTGCCCAGCGCCGGTCCCACGCGCATCGTGCCTCACGATGAGCGATCGTACTTCGCACGTATCGAGCGTCGACAGCAGGACACCATAGCGATCCATCCACCCTTCGACCTGGCCAACGACCTCGCCGCGATCCTCCGCGACAAGATGCAGGTGCCGGCCACTCGTGCTCGCTCCTTGACGCCAATAGATGTCGTCTTCAAGTCGTTGCGCGACGGCTTGATACGCAGCATCGTCTTGCGTTCCTGGGTATCCGCCCCATCGCTCGTGCGCGTCCCACAATTCGCGCCAAAGCGAGGCGAGCGCCTCTCCGTCTCCCGAGCGTGGGCCACGAATCAGGAGGGCCATGTTGCGTCCAACGTGACCGATCGATCGCACTCGATCGTCTCGAGTAACAACCCGTCCGGCGGCGCGGTGATGCCGCATGAGCGGCGGTCACCATCAAGAAGGGCGCGCCCGACCGCACCGGCCGACAGCCTCTTGCGAGCAACGTCGACGAGCGTGCCCACAACGATGCGCACCATGTTGTGCATGAAGCCAGAGCCGGTAACGCGAATGACGACACGAGGCAGCGTCACTTCGATCACGACGGACTCAATCGTGCGAATCGTATGTTCGCGCTCGTCAGCCGCCGATCGAAACGCCGCGAAGTCATGCGTCCCAATCAGCGCGGACGACTCAATCTTGAGCAACGCGAGGTCAAGCGGTGGCTGGACCCACCACGCGCGACGGTGCTTCAACGGGTCCCGCACGGC
>CAMBEV010000251.1 GCA_945865595.1 Nannocystis exedens
GCATTGACCACGTGCAACGAGCCGCGGGGGCCTTCCCGCGGAAAGCTACGGGGCAACGAGCGCGGGCAGTTTTGCGTGTCCACGCGTGGGGAGCTTGATCGCGCGGCCGTGCTGCGCCTGAGTTTCGCAGGGACAGAGTGGGTCGACGGCACGGCGAAAGAAGTTGAGCTCGGCCGTGCGCATCGAACGCTTCACTTGCGCCCCGAAACTGCAGACATCAAAGCGGTCGCAGGCGAGCAGGTCACGGTCACTGTGATCGCTCGAGAAGGCGCAGCTTCCGCGTCCGGGGTTAAACTTGTCCTCGTCGACGAGCAAGACGCAGCGCTCGGCCGAGCTGAGACGGATGGCGCCGGAAAAGCAACTATTTCTGTTACCAATTCTGGCGCACCAGGCACGGGGACTTGGGTCATCCGGGCAGACGGCGACGACGTGTGGTACCCCGCCGAGGCTCGGCTGACGACCACACGCACAACGGTCGCGACGCTGAGCGCGCCGCCCACGGTTCGCATCTGGGATCAGACCGGAACCGAATTTTTAGTGGTGGGCGTTGCATGCCGATTCCCAGTCTCGGGCACAGCTGAGCTCTGGCTGGGCGGCGAGAGGCTTGGGGCCACACCCATCCTCAACAACACAACGACCATACCCTTTGAGTCGTCGAGCCTCGCGCGCCACACAGGCAAGGCGGAGGTGCGCCTCAGGCCGACGAGCGAACAGGTCCTCGCCAACCCGATCGCGGTCGCAATTGACACTCGTCCGCGACAAGCCCTTCGCGCGCTCGGGATACTCGGCGGCATCGTCGTTCTGTGCGTGTTCGCCTTTGGACGATCCGCCACGCTTCGCAGGCGCTTCGAGCGGGCGTTCAGCAGACGCGTGGGTCGGGTCAGGGGCTCGCGGTCAGGGGCAAGCTTGGCCGAGACCATGACCACGGCTCGCCGCTCAGGGCGCATCGTCGACTCGTATTCGAACAAGCCGATCAGCGGCGCCCAAATACGATCTATAGATGTTACATTTTCAGAACAGACAGAACGAGCGTGCGCGCGGTCGAATCACCAGGGCGAGTTCGAGGTGTACCCTGGGCTCCACCAGGCACTTCGCTGGGAAATTGCAGCCTCTGGATATAGGACGCGTGAAGTTACAAATAACGAACTGTCCTGCGTGCGGCTCCGAAAGCGTAAGCACGCTTTGGTTGAGGACTTGGTCGAATGGGCACGCGCCATCGGTTCGCCGTTTGATCAAAAACCCGAGCCAACGCCGGGACACGTTGCCAATATTGCTGGACCGGTCGGAAAAACTGCCGTGTGGGCACGTGCCGTCGAAAGCGCAGCCTTCAGCCCCGGAGACATCGACGAGGCCCACGAAGAGGAGCTACGCCGCTCGCTCCCAAGGGTGATTCCGCCCGCCGATGACCCGAACGAAGACGTTCGTTGACTGCATCCCGCACCGATTCCTATAGTCGGCCAAGCGTGGGCCATCCCGCGAGGAGCTTCTATGACAATCGCCATCATCATTGCAGTGCTCGTTGTGGGTGCGCTCGGGTTGTTCTTCGCACTCAGCACGAAGAAGAGCGCGCTGCCGCCTGGTGAGCGCGCCGGTGATCAGAACAGGGCGCAATCGCTTGATGCGCCCGCAGCCGAGCGGGGTTCGAGCAAGCGTATTTCTACGAGGGCGAGCGCCGCCAGAGTGTCATCGGCAGCAGAGGTCGCGGCCACAGCGGCCCTCGAAGCGAACGAGGCTGCACGGCCAAGGGAAGTCTCTGCGGACGAAGTGCGCGGTCTGCGCAAAGGGCTGTCGGCTTCCCGCGGTGGCTTTATCGCGCGCCTCACCTCTCTTTTTTCGGGCAAACGAGAACTCGACGCGAGCCTCGTTGAGCAACTCGAAGAAGTGATGCTCACCAGTGACATCGGCGCAGCGACAACGCGCCTTCTGCTCGAGCGTGTCCGTGAAGGGCTCGAGCGCAAGTCGCTCGCAGATCGGGCTGCCGTGTGGGCGGCTCTGCGTGCTCAAGCCAACACGATCCTCGATCTCGGGGGCGGAAAAATCGAGGTCACACACCGTCCGATGGTCGTCCTGATGGTGGGGGTCAACGGCGTCGGCAAGACGACGACGATCGGCAAGTTGGCCACCCAATTTACGCAAGAGGGCAAGAAGGTCATGCTTGCAGCGGGAGATACTTTCCGCGCCGCAGCCGTCGCCCAACTCGAGGTGTGGGGCAAGCGTGTTGGCGCCGAAGTCATCCGCGGAAAAGAAGGGGCAGACCCAGGCGCTGTTGCATTCGAAGCCACGCAGAAGGCCATCGAGGCCGGGGTGGACGTGCTGCTGATCGATACCGCGGGGCGATTGCACACCAAGGCTCCGCTGATGGACGAGATTAAGAAAGTGCGCCGCTCGATCGGCAAGGCACTTGACGGTGCGCCACACGAAACGCTTCTCGTTCTCGACGCAACGACAGGTCAGAACGCGCTCACGCAGGCGCAGATGTTCAAAGAGGCAGTCGATTTCACGGGCATCGTCCTTACGAAACTCGACGGCACCGCAAAGGGCGGAATTGTGGTCAGCATCTGTGACGAATTGCGCGTTCCGATTCGATACATCGGCCTCGGCGAACGTGCCGAAGATCTGCGCGAGTTCTACGCGCCGGCGTTCGTCGAAGCCCTGTTTGGCGACGGCGATGAGTCCCAAGCAGCGTAAGGGTGGGAGAATCTCATTGCGTGCGTGAATTTCCGCGTGATATAGTCGCGCGGCGTTGTTGGGCGGTTGGAATTTATCAATCTTTCCACATAGTTACAGCGGTAACAGCGGTAAGTCGACGGCGATGCCTTGCCCATACCAGGCGCACTCGCGCAAGAAGGAAAAGTGATGAAGCAAGCTCGCTCGTGGCTTCTTTTGGCGGCATCAGCGCTGCTCGGGTCGGTTGCTCACGCTCAGCCTGGCCAACCAGCCGCTCCGCCAGGTCAGCCCGCCGCTGCCGACAAGGCCTCAAAACCCGCGGACAGCGGCAAGGACGCAAAGGACGCCGCCAAAAAGGATGAACCAGGCGGCGACACTGACATCTGTCAGATCACGCCCGACCTTCCTCAGTGTAAGGATGCGGGCAAAGGTGCGGCACCCGTCGACGGCGCAACCGGAGCGGCAGGCGCAACCGGCGCGACCGGCGCGACCGGCACACCACGCAAGGACGTGAGCGCCGACGTGTATGCGGTGCAGCAGATCTATGCACTGCGCCGTGGTCGCGTCGAGATCAGCCCCTACATGGCCCTGTCGCTCAACGATCAGTTCGTGAGCCACCCTGCGCCGGGCTTCGCGGCAAATTACTACATCACCAACGTCCTGGCGGTCGGCATCAACGCCAACGTCTACGCGGGCCTCAACGGCGACTCCGACTTCAACTTCCAGAACCGTCGCTCCGCGCGGGTGGCGGTTCCGCTCAATGAGTACCAATGGGGAGCGAACGGCAACTTCACCTACGTGCCTGTCTACGGGAAGTTTGCGGCCGGGTTTGGCAACTTCATCTTCCACTATGACGCGTACGTCGTCGGCGGAGTCGGCGTGTTGTCCACCCGTCCGATTCCCGTCATCGACCCCGACAACCGCAAGTTCTCGTTTAGCCCAAAGCTGAATTTCAACCTGGGACTCGGCCTGCGTATCTTCTTCAACCGATGGCTCGCCATGAACGTAGAAGTGCGCGACTACATCTACCAAGAGCAGCTTGAGAACATGACCGTTGCGGCGTCCGGCGTGAAGGGCTGCACGAAATGCGCGACCGATCCGACGACGTGGAACGGCGACAAGGCGATCACCAACAACATCCAGGCGCAGCTCGGATTGAGCGTGTTCGTGCCCTTCTCCTGGAAATACAAGCTCGACAAATGAGCGCGCCCACTGTGACTTATGCGCGGGTTGTGAGCGTTTGTGTGCGAAAGAGGACGACGATGAAGCCGAAGATTGTTGCGTTGCTTCTTGCAGGAACCGCGTCGCTGATGGCGTCGTCGGCCGCTGCCCAGGAAATCCAGCTGACCGGTCCGCTCAAGGGCGCTGCCGCCGTGCGTGGCTTGCGCCTCTATCGTGAGGGCAGAGTTGAGATCGCGCCCTCGGCGGGATTCACTCTCCTCGACGAATACCGACGATCCATTTTCGTCGGCGCACGCGTCCAGTACAACATCAAGGACTGGCTCGGGGTTGGTGTTTGGGGCGGTTATGGCCTCGGCAGCTTCGCGACCGACCTCACCGATAAGATCGACGCGACGACGCCTCGCAACGTGCAGACCGCATCGCAGGTTTCGCCAGCCAAGGGCGGCTTCGCCGAGCAGACCGGCAGGCTGCAATGGGTCGCTGCGCCACAAATCACGTTCGTTCCCTTCCGCGGCAAACTCGCGTTGTTTCAGAAGCTGTTCACCGACACAGACATGTACGCCAGCCTAGGCGTCGCCTTCGTGGGAACGAAAGAGCGTGGTGCATGTGGTGCGGCGGGCCAAGTCAGCTGCACGGACCCGAACTCGTTCGCCCTCGCCTCGCGCGTCGCCATTGCCCCGACACTCGGAGTGGGGTTCAACTTCTACTTTGCGAAGTTCATGGCGTTCAATCTTGAGTATCGAGCCCTCCCCTTCTCGTGGAACCGCGCCGGCTTCGATCAGCGTGGCGCCGGCAACGACGGCAAGTTCCCCGACACGAAGATCGACGGCGAGGATCGCACGTTCAAGTGGAACCAGATGATCACCCTCGGCTTCGGGATTTCGTTGCCCTCGAAGCCGACCGTGAGCGAGTGATTTGTGTCGGTAGGCACGCTGCGCTTGGAAGTGTCGGACTTCAACACGCAGAGAACCACGGTTGCGTTGACCGTGACCGCGTTCGTTCTAACGTGACCGCGTTCGTTCTAACGTGACCTAACGTGCGGCGTCGGGAAGGGGCCAGCCGGCCTTCGTGTAGCCATCTGCGATGCGTGCGCGGATGCGGACGCTCTCGTCATCGAGCAGCAGCGGCAGCAGCATCGCGCAGACCCGGGGATCATTTTGCGCGAGCAGCGCACTGGCCGCCGTGAAGCGCGCCTGTTCGCTCACGTCTTCAAGAAACGGCGCGACGCTGTCAACGATACGCGGGTCTTGGTGCTCTTCGAATGCACCCAAAAGCTGCAGCTTGGGATCGATGAACTTTGAGTACTCGGTGTCCCATCGCTTCAGCCACTCGAGCATCTCGCCGACGAACTCGGCTTCGTTGAGCATCGAGCGAAGGAGCTTCATCGGCCATGCGAGACTTTCCGCTCGCAGGGCGAAGGCACGAATGGGTTCGATTGCCTCGCGTCCGGCGTTGAGCACGCCGCGAAACGCGATCTCTTTTTCTTCCTGGTCGGAGATCGAGGGGTCGATCGCGAACGTGAAGCGCTTCAGCAACGCCTCTGCGGCTTCGACCGTACCGAGATCCGCGAGGTTCTGGAGCGCTTCGGTGCGGTCATAGGCCTGCGCGCGCTTGTCGTTCGCTCGCCCTGCCCACTTTGAGGTGCCGCCAACCTTTTTGACCGGCTCGTCAGTCTTTGATTTGAAAAAGTCGAACAATCCCACCTGTGAATCTCCGTG
>CAMBEV010000252.1 GCA_945865595.1 Nannocystis exedens
GTCCGCTCCTTCGACGTCGCGGTATGACGTGGGGCACCTGCGACGACTCTCGGGGCGCGATGCCCGCCGCATTCTCGAACAGCACGGATTTACTTGTGTACGACCATGGCCCAAACTCGCCGCGCCTCCCTCGGCGCGATTTTCCTCACCGTCTTTCTTGATCTCCTCGGCTTCGGGTTGGTCCTTCCGTTCCTCGCCAAAGAGGTCCGTGCAACGTTCGGCGTTTCTGAGTTCGCTGGAACGCTCCTTGGCTCCACTTACTCGCTGATGCAGTTCTTCTTCGTCCCTGTCTGGGGACGCCTCTCCGATCGCATCGGTCGACGCCCCGTGCTGCTCTGGTCGGTTTTCGCCACCGCGCTCTCAATGGCAGGACTCGGCGCCGGGCTGTCCATCGGCACAAGCCTTGTGTGGCTGTATGTTGCACGCATCTTCGGCGGCATCGCGACCGCGAACCTCGGCGTCGCGAGCGCGTACATCGCCGACATCACCAAGCCCGAGGAGCGCACCAAGAGCATGGGCCTCATTGGTGCCGCCTTCGGCCTCGGCTTCATTCTCGGTCCCGCCATCGGCGGAGCCCTTTCGCGCATCGCCATCAACGGACACTATGGCGCGGTCCCCTGCTTCGTCGCCGCGAGCCTCAGCGTTGTCAACCTCGCGTGGGCATTTTTTGGTGTCGGCGAATCGTTGCCTACCGAGCGCCGCAAGCAAACCGAGGCACGGTCGCTCTCACCGCTCAACTTTGGAGCCGTCCGCCGCGCGAGCGAACTGCCTGGCGTCCCGACCGCAATTTTAGTCAACTTTCTTGTTGTTCTTGCTTTCACCAACCTCGACCAGACGTTTACCTTTTTTTGCACCGACGCCTTTTCGTTCACCAACCTGCAGACCGGCGGACTGCTTGCGGGCGTTGGCGTGGTGGCGGCCCTTGTCCAAGGAGGACTGATTCGGCCACTCTCAAGGCGAGTGAGCGATGCGGAGTTTCTTCGCTCGGGAACATTCCTTCAAGCGATCGCATTTGCGCTCATCGTCGCGTCAACGCACTTCGGCCTGCTGACATTGTTTCTCGCAATGGGGCTCTTGGCCGTCGGCAATGGCTTCACGCAACCCGCCACGTCGGGCTTCGTTTCGAAGCACACGCCCGCAGACGAGCAAGGGAAACTTCTCAGTGTGAACCAATCGTTCGCAAGTCTCGCGCGCACGTTTGGGCCTGCGCTTGGCGGCCTTCTGTACACCTATCGCGGCATGGCGTGGCCGTACGTCGCGGGCTCAATCGGCATGGTCGTCGCATGCGTGGCGTCGTTTCGACTGCCCCGGAAATAGCCTGCGCTGCCTAAAGGACGAGCACCCATACGTCGTAGATTGCGTGCGCCCACACTGCGGTCGCAAAACCGCGCGTCAAATAGATCAACGTGAGCACAAGCCCGAGCACCGCTCGGTAGAGAAACGACCGCGCCTCGAACACGTCGCCCAGCGACCCTACATAGTGCACGCCGCTAAATGCGAGCGCGCAGGCGAGGCTCCACAGTGCGAAAACCACGATCGATTTCACGCCAAGCGGTGGGCGCACACCCGACAGGACGCCCATCGTTCCGCCTCCAAACAGGCGAATCCACAACTTTGCGCCGACACCAAAAAGGATCACGCGGAATGCTATTTCTTCATAGAAGCCCGCGCCGAGCGACATCACGAGGTTTGTAAACAACCCCCCGTTGACGGCCAAGCCTGACCGCGCCGCTGCTGCAAACACCTTGCTCACCGCAAAGCCGCCAGCGAGCCGCATCAGGACTGCGAGCGCTACGCCTTCGACAAGCGCCTGGACAAACCGCGACGCTCGAAACGTCGTCCCCTTTCCGGCGATGCCGAGCACAACCGCAAACGCACCGCCGAGTACAAGCGTGAGCCCGACGTATGCGAGCCGATCGCCATTTGCAAAACGAAGCAGCGGCCCCGTCACCCAGTCTGTCGCGTTGCGGACGTCGAGAAAAATAACGCCGACGTGATAGAGAACGAATATCGGCAGTGTGAGTGCAAGCTCAACGATGGGACCAGGACGCCCCAGCGGCGATTGCGCATCTGGCTCGTTCATTAGTTCTGGACGCGCGACGTGAACGTCAATTCGTCACCCGACGCGTGATCAATCTGAAGGTGCGAGGCCGGCACAAACTCACCCGCGAGAACCTTCTTCGCTAGTGGGTCTTCGATGTAGCGCTGGATTGCGCGCTTCAGGGGCCTTGCTCCGTATTGGGGATCAAAACCCGCATCCCCAAGAAAATCGCGCGCGCGGTCGGTGACGGTCGCCCACAAATTGCGACGCGCGAGGCGATCGCTGAATCGCTTGAGCTGCACGTCCACGACGCGGCGAATCTCGGCCTTCTTGAGGCGCGAGAAGGTGACCGTTTCGTCAAGCCGGTTGAGAAACTCGGGGCGAAACATCTTGCGAAGCTCTTCTTGCACAGCAAGGCGCACGAGCTCCTTGCGGGTCTTGTCATTGAGATCCGCCTTCTCTTCAATCGCATGAATTTGCGACGACGCAACGTTGCTCGTCAGGATCAACACGGTGTTCTTGAAGTCCACGGTGCGACCTTGACCGTCAGTCAAACGACCATCGTCAAGAACCTGAAGCAATACGTTCCACACATCAGGATGCGCCTTCTCGACTTCGTCAAAGAGGATCACGGAATAGGGCCTTCGACGCACAGGCTCGGTCAACTGGCCGCCTTCGTCGTATCCAACGTAACCGGGAGGCGCGCCAATTAGCCGCGCGACCGTATGCTTTTCCATATACTCGCTCATATCGAGGCGAATCATGGCGCGCTCGTCGTCGAACAAAAACTCGGCGAGCGCCTTCGCGAGCTCAGTTTTTCCGACACCCGTGGGACCCAGAAATAGGAAGCTCCCTATAGGTCGCTTTTCATCTCCGAGACCTGCGCGCGAGCGGCGTACCGCATTCGCAACGGCGGAGATGGCCTCTTCCTGCCCCACGACACGTTTTCCAAGTTCGGTTTCCAATTCGAGAAGCTTCTGCATCTCGCCTTGGACGAGCTTCGTCACCGGAATGCCTGTCCACTTTGCAACGATGCCTGCGATGTCATGATCGGTGACCTCCTCCCTGAGGTAGGCGGTCTTTTCTTGCACTTGGGCAAGCTTCTTTCTCAGTTCGTCCGTCTTCTTTTCGATCTCTGGAATGCGGCCGTACGTCAACTCTGCAGCCTTACCGAGATCGCCGCGACGCTGCGCTTCGTCTGCTTCTGCGCGGAGGCGCTCGACCTCAGGTTGCACCTTGCGCAGCTCTGAGATGACCTCTTTCTCGCGCAACCACTGTGCACGCATGGCGCTTGCCTGCTCTTCAAGGTCCGCGATTTCGCGCTTCAAGTCGCCGAGGCGTGCCTTCGACGCCGCATCGCGTTCCTTCTTGAGGGCCTCCTCCTCGATTTGTAACTGAGTGAGCTTCCTTGTCACCGCATCGATTTCGGCCGGCATGCTGTCGACCTCCATCTTGACCTTCGCGGCCGCTTCATCGACGAGATCGATCGCCTTGTCGGGTAGAAATCGCTCGGTCAGGTACCGGTCGGACAAGGTCGCAGCCGCAACGAGCGCCGTATCCTGAATGCGAATGCCGTGGTGCACTTCGTAGCGCTCTTTCAGGCCGCGCAAGATCGCAATCGTGTCCGCCACCGACGGCTCAGAAGCAAACACCGGCTGAAAGCGACGTTCGAGTGCAGCGTCCTTCTCGATGCGCTTTCGGTACTCATCGAGCGTCGTCGCACCGATGCATCGAAGTTCGCCGCGCGCGAGTGCAGGCTTGAGCAGGTTCGCTGCGTCCATCGAACCTTCCGACGCGCCGGCTCCGACGATCGTGTGGATCTCGTCAATAAACAGGACAATCTGTCCGGCCGCGCCCTCGACTTCTTTGAGCACCGCCTTCAGGCGATCTTCGAACTCACCCCGGTACTTAGCGCCCGCGATGAGCGCGCCCATGTCGAGCGAGACCAACTTCTTGTTCTTAAGCGACTCGGGCACGTCGCCGCGCACGATGCGCTGCGCGATGCCTTCGACGATGGCGGTCTTGCCGACGCCAGGCTCGCCAATGAGCACGGGGTTGTTCTTCGTGCGACGCGAGAGCACTTGCATCACGCGGCGAATTTCTTCATCGCGGCCGATGACCGGATCGCTTTTCCCGCGGCGAGCAGCATCGGTGAGGTCACGGCAGTACTTTTCGAGGGCCTGGAATTTTCCTTCTGGATCGCGATCCACGACGCGCTGGTTGCCTCTCACTTGCGCGATCGCCGCCAGGAGCTTTTCGTAGTTGAGGCTGCCGTGCTGGGCGAACAGCGCCTCGAGCTCGCGATCGCCCTTGAGCATACCGAGCAGAAAATGCTCAACCGAAACGAACTCGTCCTTCAGCTGCTTGGCTTCGTCCTCGGCGCGCCGGAACACCTCAAGCGTGCGGCGCGAAAGCCCCGGCTCAGCGCCGCCACTCACCTTCGCAAAACCGTCAACTTTCTTTTCGACCGCTTGCACGAGGTCGGTAACCCCAACACCCGCCTTCTGCAACACGGGGCTCGCCGCGCCTTCATCCTGCGCGAGCAGGGCCAAAAGTAAGTGCTCCGGATACAATTCAGCGTTGCCCCTCCGGGACGCCTGATCGGCAGCTTCTCGTAACGACTCTTGGCTCTTCGTGGTGAAGCGATCAAAACGCATGCGAACCTCCGAGCAAAACCTAAGGCGCGAAGCCCACCACGCAAGGGCGTCCAGCTACGGAGCGACAAGCGGAATGGGGTGCCGACCCATTCGGCGATAGATATGGAAATCGCTGTCAATCGTCACGATAGAGAGGCCCGCGTCGATGTCAGCCATGCGAACGAGGCAAGCGTCCGCCAGCGACATGGGAACGCTCTTGTACTTGCTGAGAAGCTTCCGCAGCGCGGAAACGTGGTCGGCGAGCCGGAAGTCGACGCGAAGGATTCCGCGATCGACAAGAGCCAGAACTGCGTCTGGTCCAGATGCGATATGGCGAAGAAGGAAACACGCCTCAGAAAGAACCGCCTCGCAGGTAAAGAGCGGGGGCTCAAGCGAGTCGAGCTCATCCCGCGCCCATTCGTGGAAGGAATCCCTGCGATTGAGGAGCGCGACAATCGGCCCAGTATCAAGGGCAAAACTCTTCATGTGGCTTCACGTTCCCGCGTTCAAGTGCCGTAGCCCAGCATGTGCCGAGGTGCCGATGCGAGATCCTTGGGCCCCACCAAGGAACCGACGAGATCGGCCGCAGCCGCCGTAAAAGATTCCGCGCGTGCAGGTTCGAATGCCTCCAACGCTGCACGAATCACCTCCGAACGGCTCGTTCGGCGTCGTTTGGCCAGTGTCTCGAGGCGCTGGTCGAGCTCATCGGGCAATTTGAGCGATATTGTTCGCACGGTAATACCTCCAACGCAAATGGTACTACGCGCCCGTCCACCGCGCAAACCTCCCACCCAGCGAAGTCACACGTCAAGATTCCTGACGTTCAGCGCGTTCTGCTCGATGAACTGCCTGCGCGGCTCGACCTGCTCGCCCATCAA
>CAMBEV010000253.1 GCA_945865595.1 Nannocystis exedens
CCGGCGTGGCTTGTGCGATCTTCCGGCCGTTGACGTAGGTGCCGTTTGTGCTCTTGAGATCGGTCACGATGAAACGACTGTCTCGAAAGAGCACGCGGGCGTGATGCTTGGACACGTTGCCCTTCGGCAGCATCAGATCATTGCCTTGCACCCGTCCGACACTCACTTCGCTTTTGTCATAGAACTCGCGGCGCTCAGCCCCGCCCTTTTCGTTGATGATCACCGTGAACATTGAGTTTCCTCGCGACGCACACCCGAGCATTTCGGCACGCCGGGCGAGGCCCGTGTGTACGCAGTTTTGAAATTGTCGAAGCGAATGGGCAGCCGTGTCAACGACAGTTACGGCCACGCCCCGTGTATGGTGACGCTCCCCGCGAATCCCACTACGCGCCACGCCGGGTATGTTCGCGCTTTCCGGGTTGGGTAACCGCGAAATTTGCGCCGTTTTTGAGCATACAGACATGGCCCGATTTATGCTTGGGCGGCCCCAATGGCCGACGGTGGACAAGCTGCAGCGCCCGCGAAGACAATCAAACTGCTCGCCCGAACGATCGCTCGCGACCTGCGCGCTCAGGGCTATTCAGAACGCGACGTGATCCAATTCGCGTCAGCGCTCCTTGCTGAAGCCACCGACATGGTGCGCGCGCGGTCGATGCCAACCACAATCGCGTGAGGCCTATCTGGCGTCGATGGTGGCGCCGATGCTGGCGCCGATCTGGCGCCGATTTCTGGGACACGATGTTACCGTGCCTCGCATGTTTGCGCGCTGGCTTGCGCCCGATTCGCCGAGACGACGCTACGGCATAGCCCTATGCATCTACGTCGTCACGGTCGTTGTCTATTTCGTGGTCGCCGGGCCTCCGCGCATCGCGACGCACACGCCCTACAATCACTACGCCCATTTGGCACACGCGTGGTTACATAAAACCCACGCACTCGCGCACGGCCCGCCCAGCTACGCCGGCAACAACGACTTCGCATCGTTCGACGGTAAGACGTTCATCAGCTTCCCGCCCTTCCCGGCAGTGTTGATGCTTCCGTTCGTTGCGATGGCTGGGTCGCCCGAGCGATTCGCCGACGGGCAGTTTGTGATCTGGCTCGCAGCCATCGGGCCGGCTGTTCTCTTTTTGATACTTGAACGGTTACGAATAACGCAGCGATCAGAACGCAACGAGCTCGCAAATGTAGCTCTCACTGCACTCTTTGCGTTCGGCTCGGTCTACTTCTTCAGTGCGGTCCAAGGAACGGTCTGGTTCGCAGCCCACGCGGTCGGGGTTGGCGCACTCGCGATCGCGCTCCTCTTTTCCCTCGATGCGCGGAGACCCTTCCTTGCGGGCCTCGCGTTCGCCTGTGCGTGGACATCGCGACCCGTCATGCTGCTAGCGACCCTCGTGTTCGCGCTCGAGGCGCTTCGCCGTCACTCTTCCGAAGCTGAGGAACGCGACGGATTTCTCGCGAACGCGATGGGGCAACTCCGCTCGCTCAAGTGGGCTCCATTTGTGCGATCAATTGTTACATTTTCGCTGCCGCTCCTCGCTTCCTTCGCGCTCTGTAGCGCGTACAACTACGTTCGCTTTCACGCGATGAGCCCGTTCGCATTTGGTCACGAGCACCTCACCGTGTACTGGCAAGCCCGCATGCTCAAATGGGGCCTATTCAGTTACCATTACCTTCCGAAGAACCTCGGCATCACCCTCACCGCACTTCCGTGGCTTGGCCCCAAAGAGGGCGCAGCGGCCTTCGGGGCGCTCTTCAAGATCAACGAGCACGGCCTGGCGCTGTGGTTCACAACGCCGCTCTATCTCTGGCTTCTCTACCCGAAGCGAAAGTCGCCGCTGTACGTAGCGCTCGCGCTTGTGGCTGCCCTTCAAGCCGTCATGTTGCTCATGTACCAGAACAGCGGGTGGCGACAGTTCGGCTATCGGTTTTCTAGCGACTACGCGCTCTTGCTCTTTGTGATGCTTGCCGTAGGCGGGCAACGATTTGGGTCGTGGTTTCGCGGTGCAGCGATTTGGTCACTCGCCTGGAATCTGTTCGGCGCGATCAGCTTCGACCGTGAGGCCTTCGACCGTTTCTATTTCCGCGAGGGGTCGCAAACGGTTCTGTACCAGCCGGACTGAGCTAGCGAGGTAACGTCACCTTCTTGCCCGGCTGCACGCCGTGCGCGCGAGCCCAGCCGCCCGGGACTTCGAGAACGTATCGCGAGGGGCATCCGACTCCGCGGCTAGTCTCGGTGAGGGGCACGGCCCATTCGTAGACGCCAACGATCGTGCTGTCGTCGTCGATGAAGATCATGTCGAGCGGAATGCATGTGTTGCGCATCCAAAAGTTGTGCTCCGCCCGCTCGCGCAAATCGAAGAGCATCCCTGATTCGTCACCAAGGTGGGTACGAAACATTAGGCCACGTTCGGTCTCCTCTGGCGTCCGTGCGTACTCCGCGCTGACGACCGTGCCGACCCCCTCGATGCGAACGGGTACGACCATAAGCGCTTCGATGCCCGGCGGGGCTTGCGGACATCGCGTTGGAGCGACACGCTCAACGGCTGCGGAAGCGACGCTGCCAAGCGGCTTGACGCAGCGCACCGCGGGCACTGCATTTGCGACACGGCCGGGGATCATTTGCCCCGCGGATGGCCGCGGCGGCGCGGGCTCGCTTGGTGCCTGTCTGCACGCTGTGACAGAAGCGGCAGACGCCGCAAACGCAACCGGAGCAACAAAGCCCAACAAAATAAAAGAAGCCGCGCAGGGGCCTAGGGGGGGGCGGGCGGCCACACTGCGCGGCAACGTCGAAACTCGATGCACATTCCGCGCCAACCGGGACTCGGCCAGTTCTCGTGCAAATTGTCGCGTTGAGGCCCCTTCGCGCATTGCAGCGATGAAAGCGCGCAGCCTCACCTATTTCAACCTTGAAAGCTCAGGCGAGAGCTTGGGAAACCACCCCGCCTGATGCACCTTGCCAGGCAACCCACGCCCGACGACCGCTTCGGCCACGCGTGCGGCTTCGAGAATCGCCTCCGGGTCGACGCCGGTCGGCATCCCCATGCCATGCAACATGTAGACGAGATCTTCGGTCGCAACGTTGCCCGCGGCACCGGGTGCATAGGGGCATCCTCCCATGCCACCGACCGAGGAATCGAAATCACGAATGCCACACTCGAGTCCGACCAAGACATTGGCGAGCGCAGTACCGCGCGTGTCGTGCATGTGCATCGCCAGTTGGCTCGGGAGAAACTCGGCGAGATAGGTCGCGAGCAACGTCCGCGTTTGGCGCGGCGTCCCCGCCCCTATCGTGTCGCCTAACGAAACTTGGTAGCACCCGAGCGCCAGGAGCTCGCGCGTGACGGCAAGCGATTGCTCCGTCGGAACGAAGCCCTCGTACGCGCAACCCCACACGGTGGAAACGTAACCGCGCACGCGACGATTCGCCTTGCGTGCAACTTCGATCAGGGGCTTGAACTCATCGAGACTTTGCCGGATCGACCTGTTCACATTCTTTTTGTTGTGCGTTTCACTTGAGCTCACGAAGACCGCGATTTCAGGAAGGTCGGTCGCAAGTGCACGCTCAAGCCCGCGCAGGTTTGGGCATAGCGCACTAAACGTTACATTTTCACTCTTCGGCAACGAGCGGCAAAACTCATCGGCGTCAGCGAGTTGAGGAATCCACGTCGGGGAGACGAAACTCGCCGCCTCAATCCGCCGCAAGCCGGACGCGACGAGCGCTTGGGCAAGGCGCAACTTGTCAACCAACGGAACGATCGCCTGCTCGTTCTGCAGGCCATCGCGTAGACCCACTTCGTATACGGAGACGTCTGTACTCACAGGCCCAGGGTACCACTACACCCCGACGAGGCGTAGCTGCCGCTTCGACGTCACCACACCGTCGGCGAGCGGGATTTCGTAGCGGCCCGAGAAGCACGCGTGGCAAACCCCGTTGCCTTCGGGATTGCCGGCCGCGGCATTGAGCATGCCTTCGAACGAGAGGTAGCCGAGCGAATCGGCGGTGACGTAGCGCGCAATTTCTTCGATCGAGTGGTTCGACGCGATGAGCTCGCTGCGCGTGGGCGTGTCGATGCCGTAGTAACAGGGCCACTGCGTCGGCGGACTTGAGATGCGCAAGTGAACTTCGCGTGCCCCTGCATCGCGAAGCATCTTGACGATCTTGCGCGAGGTCGTGCCACGAACGATCGAGTCGTCGATGACCGCAACGCGCTTGCCTGCGAGCACGGGGCGCACAGGGTTCAGCTTGAGGCGCACGCCGAAGTGACGAATCGACTGCTGCGGTTCGATGAACGTGCGACCGACGTAGTGCGATCGAATGAGCCCCAGCTCAAAAGGTATTTGCAACTGCGCCGCATACCCAATCGCCGACGGAACGCCTGAGTCGGGCACGGCGATCACGACGTCGACATCGACGGGTTGTTCGATCGCAAGTTGCTTTCCGAGCGCCTTGCGCACTTCGTAAACGGGCCGTCCGCCGATTTGCGAGTCGGGCCGTGCAAAGTACACATATTCAAAAACGCAAAAGTGCGGCGCTTCAGCGGCGAGTGGGCGCAGAGAATGTAACCCGCTTCGATCAATGACGAGCATCTCGCCGGGTTCGACATCGCGAACGTATTCGGCGCCCATCAGATCGAACGCCACGGGCTCGCTTGCAAGCACGTGCGCATCTTTGCTGCTTGGCAGGATGCCGAGACACAGCGGACGGATGCCCATCGGATCGCGCACAGCGATGATCGTGTCCTCGGTCATGAAGAGAAGCGAGTACGCGCCCTGCACTTGCTTGAGCGCGTCGGTGATGCGGCCGACGAGCGTGAGCTCTTTGCTCGCCGCGACAAGGTGCACGAGCACTTCGGTGTCGGAGTCGCTCTGAAAAATAGAGCCTTTGCGTTCAAGCGCGACACGAATCGCTTCGGCGTTCGTGAAGTTGCCGTTGTGGCAAACGGCCATCGCGCCAAGCTCGTAGTTCACGGCGAGGGGCTGCGCGTTCTTGATGTGCGAGGCGCCTGCCGTTGAATAGCGAACGTGACCAATCGCAATGTTGCCTGGCAAACGTGCGAGCGATTGGGCGTTGAAGCAATCGTGCACGAGCCCCATCGCGCGATGCGCGTAGAGCTGCACACCGTCACTCGTGACGATGCCGGCCGACTCTTGTCCGCGGTGCTGAAGCGCGTGCAGGCCGAGGTAGGCCATGTTCGCGGATTCGGCGTGACCGTAGATGCCGAAGACGCCGCACTGATCGTGAAAGTGATCGTCGCCAAACTCGTCGGCGAAATCGTCGATCTGAAGCGCCATGGACAAGAACGCTAGCGACCGCGCCCAGGCGTGACCAGCAACATCGTGGTAATACTAAACGTACCGAAAGAACGCGGGCGCCTGACCGTAAAATCCGGCACGCCCACGCCTTATCGCGGGCCCCGACTCGAATACGTCGCCGTTACCGCGAGCTTGTACTGCGCGTGCTGGTGATCGACGTCTGCGAAGGGCAGATCACCAAGGAGTTTTTTCACCGACTTTGCGCAGCGAACCGCGGTCTTTTGCTTCACCGA
>CAMBEV010000254.1 GCA_945865595.1 Nannocystis exedens
CGCGTCGGGGCCGCAATGGTCCCCGGCCTATCGCTGCACGTGAGTGACCTCCCTGATGCCCGCCTGACCACTCTTCAAGATGGTGCGCGCGCGCTCATGACCGAGCGGTTGCTCAAGCCGAAAGAAAAGCCGGTTGACCAATGGACCGTACGCATCTCAGGACTGCCCGCAGCCGGACTCGGCCGTTTGGTGGGCAACGTTACCTATGAACTGGCCGCGGGTGTGAGCGCGCTCGTGATTGCCCTCGCGGTGGTCCTGCGCTCGCTTTTCTCGCGCAAGATGAACGACACGGCCGTCAGCCGCGAAGCTCTCTTGCGTGCCATCATCGACCTTGAAGCTGCCCATGCGCGCGGCGATGTCGGACCCAAATCGTTCGAGCATTTGCGTCGCGAACTGCTCGATCAGCTGGCGACACGTCTACTATTTGAGAAGGCTCTGCCGACTGTGTAAAACCTGTTGTCCCGAGGCGGGAGTACTCGGGGACACCTCGTGGAGCACTGCTTGTGGACAACCGAGGCCCGGTTTGTCCCCATAGAAGCACCACCATCGAAGCTTCATGTTCTCCACGCGAAGACAAGTTCTAAATCGTTGAATCTACAAAGGCTTTCTGGTTATCCCCTCTCTCCACAAGCCCTATCGACACCACTCTCTATATCAATTAATGAATCTCAGATTATGGATCTGACGGTCGCAAAAAAGGACCTGCTTCGTTTCGTGACCCGTGTGCAGGGAGTCGTTGAGCGCAAGAGCACGATGCCTGTGCTGTCCAACGTCCTGCTCACCGCAGCCGGCGAGGCTGGGAGCGGCTCCCTGCGGCTTTCAGCGACGGACATGTACCTTGCCATCCAAGGCAACCTCAACGCCGATGTGAAGCAACCTGGGACCGTTGCGGTGTCAGCGCGCGATTTGCTTGAGCGCATCAAGATGATGCCCGAGGGACCGATTCAGATCGTGACGACTGACGGTGCCAACACGGTGATCCGCGCAGCAGGCAGCGCGCGTCGCTTCACCTTGCGTGGGCTTCCAGGCGAAGACTTTCCGCCATTGCCAGTCCCAGCTTCTGGCGCGCCTTCGCTCGCACTCGAAGTGAGCACCCTGCAGCAACTGATGGGCACGACCTACTACGCGGTCTCGACCGACGAGACGCGCGCTGACTTGAACTCGGCGCTCTTCGAGTGGGACGGTGAGTGCGTGCGCATGGTTGCGACCGATGGTCACCGTCTCGCGAAGACCGAGCTGCGCGTGCCCGGCCGTACCGCAACGGCGACGATGTTGATCCCGCTGAAAGCGATCAACGAGCTACGCCGTCTGTGCGATGAGCTCGCCGCCGAGAAGGACGCAACCGTACAGATCACGCAAAGCGGATCGAACGCGTTCTTCCAAGCCGGCACGACAACCTTCAGCGTCAGGTTGGTTGACGCTCACTTCCCTCCGTACGCACAGGTCATTCCACAACAGTCGAACAAACGGATGCGCGCTTCACGCGTTGCATTGGCCGATGCGCTACGTGCGGTGTCCATTGCAGCGAGCGAGCGAACAGGTGGCGTCAAACTTTCCGTCACGGCCAACGAAGTGCGCATCACGTCCGAGTCCGCAGAATCGGGCGATGGGTTCGATCAGCTGCCCGTTGAGTACAGCGGCGAACCGATACAGATCGGGTTCAACGCCCGGTACTTCCTCGATGTACTCAACGTTCTTGACGAAGACGAAGTGGACATCTTGCTCAGCGGTGAACTCGATCCCAGCGTGATCAAGCCTGCCAGCGATCGCAACTTCATCGCGGTCGTCATGCCGATGCGCATCTAATTTGTCCCTCACCCCAACCCTCTCCCTGGGGGAGAGGGAGCAGAGGCCAAGCAGCAAGCAGAGGACAAGCGTGGTCCGTCGCCTATCCGTAGAACAACTCTCGGTTACAAATATTCGTAACCTACGGAGTGTCACACTCAACACGAGCGCCGACGTTGTCGTTTTTGCAGGGCGCAACGGTAGCGGCAAGACGTCGCTTCTCGAGGCGCTCTACTTGCTCTGCACGTCGAAGAGTTTTCGTGCGCCTCGTCCAGCGGAGTCGATCACGCACGGGCAAACGGAAGCGGTCGTGCGGGGGCGGTTGCTCGACGGAACCGTGGGGCGCGAACAGCGAGTCCTGCTGAGGGATGGCGTGAGAAGCGCTCGATTCGACGATAAGAGGCCCCCATCGCTTGCTGCGTACGCGCAGGCGTCTCCGGTCGTGATCTTTCATCCCGGTGACCTGCCGCTCACGATGGGGCCGGCGCAAGGGCGTCGCCAGTTTCTCGATCGCGTCGCATTTTACACCACGCCGAACGGCACCAAGGCGCTTGACGATTACACGCGGGCTCATCGCGCTCGGCAGAAGTTGCTCGAGACGCGTGGCGTTGACGCGCCCGATATCGATCCGTGGGAGGCCTTGGTCGCGCGTCACGGACTTGAGTTGATGCAGACGCGCCAGCACGCAGCGGCGGCGTTAATCGACGCGACCGAACATGCGTTCACGCAATTCGCAGCGCCACAATTGGTATTGCGCGGCCGTTACGTTCCGACGGCACCTGACGATGAGGACAGTTACTTGACGATGTTGCAGAACAGCCGAGTCGGGGATTCTCACCGCGGCTCCGCATGTATCGGACCTCACCGCGACGATCTTGAGCTCACGCTCGACGGGCAGCCGCTGCGGCAAGTCGGTTCGCAAGGCCAGCATCGCGCCGCGGTGCTCGCGCTCAAAAACGGAGAGATAACGGCGATTGAGCGCGCGCGCGGCACCAAGCCAATTCTTCTTCTCGACGACGTGTCGAGTGAACTCGATGCCGAACGGCTGCGCGCCTTTTTCTCCTTTGTTCAGCGAGAGCAGGTGCAAGTTTTCTTGACGACGACGCGCCCTGAATGGATCGAAACGGGAGCCTTTGGTGAGGCGTCGTCGCGACACAATTTCGAGGTTGACCACGGTGTCATCACGCGCATCTGAGCGGGAGCAGCCCGCTCGAGGGTGCGACAAAGAAGCACGTTCTCAGCGTCGCGCAAGCCATTGAAATAACGTGTAAATTCGCTGCCTCACTTTAGGAGAAAGCGTCGATTTAGAGTATGCTTCCCTGTCTGCTCTCTCGCGCTCTTTGTGCGAGCGACGACTCGTAAAAATCATGTCGAACACTCCCACCCACGCCCCCACGCCCAGCACCGAAGATTACGGCGCTGACAACATCTCTGTGCTCGAGGGGCTTGAGGCGGTTCGCAAGCGTCCCGGCATGTACATCGGCAACGTGCACGATGGGTCTGGCTTGCACCACCTTGTTTGGGAGGTAGTCGACAACGCGGTTGACGAACATCTCGGTGGCTTCTGCTCTCACATGGAGATCACCATTCACTTCGACGGCTCGGTCACGGTCGAGGACAACGGCCGGGGTATCCCCGTGGGCATGCATGCAAAGGGAGTCAGCGCAGCAGAGGTCGTCATGACCGTCCTGCACGCGGGCGGTAAATTCGACCATTCGAGTTACAAAGTGTCCGCCGGGCTGCATGGTGTCGGTGTCAGCGCTGTCAACGCTGTCTCCGAAGTGCTCAAGCTTGAGATCAAGCGTGAGGGCCACGTGCACTGGCAAGAGTACCGCCGAGGCGTTCCGCAAGGTCCGCTCAAAGTCGTCGGTGACAGCGACAAGACCGGCACAAAGGTGACCTTCAAACCTGATCACGAGATCTTCACGGAGGTGCGCGACTTTCAGTTCGACGTTCTAGCGAGCCGCCTTCGCGAACTTTCGTTCTTGAACGCCGGGTTCCTGATCACGCTCACCGACGAGCGTGAGACCGGGCGAACAGAGACGTTCGAGTACAAGGGCGGTATTCGCGAATTCGTCGAGCTGCTCAACAAGGCGAAAGAGCCCGTACACGACCAGGTGATCTCGTTCACCGCCGAGCAGGCGACCGAGAGCGGTAACGCGCCTATCAGCGTCGAAATCGCCCTGCAGTGGAACTCGACCTACGTCGAACAGAACTTTTGCTACACGAACAACGTTCACAACAGGGACGGCGGCACGCACCTCACAGGATTCCGTGCGGGGCTCACGAAGGTATTCAACCAATACGGCGCACAGCAAAACCTGTTCAAAGAGGTGAAATCCGGTCTCAGCGGTGAAGACGCCCGAGAGGGACTGACCGCTGTGGTGAGCGTCAAGCATCCTGACCCGTCGTTCGACTCGCAGACCAAATCCAAGTTGGTCTCGAGCGAAGTCAAGAGCGTCGTCGAAGGCGCGGTCGTCGAAAAGCTCGGCCGCTACATGGAAGAGAATCCGAGCGTCGCTCGGCGCATCATCGAGAAGGCGGTCATGGCTGCTAAGGCGCGCGAGGCCGCTCGCAAGGCGCGCGAAGTGGTTCGAAAGAGCCAGCTCGATGTGACCAGCCTTTCGGGCAAGTTAGCTGACTGTCAATCTCGTGATCCAGCTGAGTGTGAGATCTACATCGTCGAGGGAGACAGCGCGGGCGGTACGGCGAAGCAAGGTCGCGACCGAAAATTTCAAGCGATTTTACCTCTGCGCGGAAAAATCCTAAACGTCGAGCGCGCGCGCCTCGACAAGATGCTGGCATCGGCCGAAATCGGCACACTGATCACCGCGCTCGGGGCGGGTATTGGCACCGCTGAGCAAGGCGGCAATTTTGACATCAAGAAGTTGCGGTACCACCAGATCGTGCTCATGACCGACGCCGACGTCGACGGCAGTCACATCCGCACGCTGCTGCTCACGTTCTTCTATCGGCAGATGCCCGAAGTGATCGAGAACGGTTACCTTTATATCGCCCAGCCGCCGCTCTACCAGGTGCGTCGCGGAAAAAAGATCGAGTACATGAAGGACCAAACGGCCCTTGACGGTTACTTTTTGCGGCACGGCGTCGAAGGCCTGGTTGTGCGGTCATCGAGGGGGCCGAGCGTCAGCGGCGATGCGCTCTATCGGCTTGCGGATCGTCTCCGCATGTTCAAAAAGGCGCTTCATAAGCTTGACCGCAAGGTCGACGGTCGCCTTGTGGCCCATGCCCTTCGCGCCACCGGTCTTGGCAGAGATGAGCTTCGTGACGAGGGGAAGGTCGCTCAGGCAGTCGAGGCGATTCGCGCCCACCTTACGGTCAAGGCGCCTGACATTTTGCCGTTCGAAATCGACACGAGTTGGGAGGCAGAACACGGAGCCGCGCGGATCACCATCAAGCCTCGGCCTGGGTCAGCGGCGCGCCCCGTGACTCTCGACTGGAATCTCGTCGATTCGGCGGAATACGAAGAGCTTCACTCGATCGATCAAGACGTACGCTCGCTGGGCCCAGCGCCGTATTTCGTTAAGGACATTGACGGTAAGAGCGAAGAGAAGTCCGTCGAGGACCCGGATGCGCTATGGGACTACATCGACGCACGGGGTCGCAAAGACACCCGTCTACAGCGCTACAAGGGCCTCGGTGAAATGAACGCAGAGCAGCTTTGGGAAACGACGCTCGATCCGAACGCGCGCGTGATGCTGCAAGTGCGCCTCGACGACGCCGTCCAGACGGACCAGATT
>CAMBEV010000255.1 GCA_945865595.1 Nannocystis exedens
GGTCAGTACGCCGAAGACCAAGATCGCATTCACAAGTCGGTACAGGTTCTTGACGATCAAGGTCTCGTCCTCGTTCCTTTTGCGAGCTACGGGCGTTGGGACAACGGCGGCTGCATCAAGGGCCAAAGCGGCATTCAACTCATCGACTATGCACACGATGACCTCACGCTTCGGGGGGTTGCTCCACAATACGGGATGCCGCGCCGCGCGCTCATCGCGAATGGGCGACTCCTTGCGGTGTCCGATCGCAACGTGACGAGCTTCGACATCACCTCGCGCGACAACCCTACAAAGACCAGCGAGCTCGATATGTCGAATCCGGCGTATCGCATGGTCGAGGTGGGCGACAAAGTGGCCTCCATCACAAGCGACTGGTGGTCGGGCGAGCCGCTCCTTTCACTGACGCCAAAGTCAGGTGAAGACGCGCAGTCCGTTGGCAAGGTTTCGCTCGCCGGATTTGCGGCAACGGACTCGTCGAAGTGTGGTGGGCAATACGGCTGGACCGAATGGTACTCCGCGCGCCTCTTCGCAACCGGCAACCACGTCGTGGTCACGGTGCCCACTTACTCGTGGTCCGCCGCGGGCCAAGGGCTCAGCGAGAAGACGCTCGTTGCTGGGGTCGTAGACGTTCGTGATCCCACGAAGCCCGTGCTTGTCGGGAAGACCGCCGTGTCCATGCCACGCTCGGGCTCGAGCTACAGCTACTACGGAGGCCGGTACGGTTATAGTGGACTCGTCAATTCTGGAGACGACCTCGTGCAAGTGGGTTCGAAACTTGCGTACCTTGATGTGAACGTCACATCGTTGCGCAACGAGTTGTTCGGATGGCGCTATGCAATGAAGTTCGAGCGCAATCTGCATGTCATCGACTTCACGTCAGCGTCGAGTCCGGTCGCTCACGCACCCGTCAACCTAGGCGAAAGTCTCGGCGCGACTCCGCTCTTGGTGTGGAACAACCTCGTGCTCACTTCGCGATGGCTCACTTCGCCAGACCACGAGGACAAGGTTCGCTTCTATGCCGATCGCGTCGACATCTCAGGCGCCTTGCCGAGGCGCTTGTCGTCGATCAACACACCGGGGTCACTGCTTCTTGCCGATACGGCATCGAGTCGGTTCGTTACCGTCGACTACAAGGCCGATCGCATGCCATCGCTCGATTCCGCAACGTGCCGCGAGGCACTCGGAGACGACGCTTGGCTCAACTACGACGCCGCGCTTTGTGTACGCATCACGCGCTCCTTCAAACTCGTCGATGTGTCGGACACGACCGTTACACTTGTCGACACGTTCAATCCGCCGTCGCAGAACTTCGCGGGCGTTCAGACTGACGGCGATCGCGCGTTTATCCCCCGTGCCTCGCGGTACGATTGGTCGAGCTGGCCGTCTTCGCCAACCGTGACCGAAGCTGGGGGTCTATGGGTCCTCGGCGGCGTGCGCGAAGGGAAGCTCTCGATCGTGAGCCAAATGGACGGCGACGTGCAATCCATAGCCGCTGCACGCGGGACGAAGGTTGCGCTCACCAACGAGAGCAGCCTCGGCATCTGGGACACGTCGGCGGCAAGAGGCACACTCGTCAAAGAAGTTGCGCTCCGAAGTAATGGCTACGCCTCCCAAGTTCTTCTCTCGAACGATCGCGCGATCTGTGCACTCGGCGAGTTTGGTATTGAGACGGTGGCTTACTGAGCTCTCGATGCTTGTTCCGTTACTTGACCATCGCGCAAGCTCCTTCGTAATACCCTCAACGGTCATGGATCACGCTGTCCAAGTCGGGCAGAGCCTGCTCGAGCGGTACAATGTCGACGCCACTCTCGTGCCAACGGCGCGATCCAGCGTGCAACAGGAAAGCACGGGCTTGTGGGTAGTCCTGCCGAAATCGCGTCAACCCTTTCAGGTCTTCGTGCCGAATTCGCGCGCTGCGTTTGACCTCGATCGCGACGATCCCACGAGGCCCATAGAGCACGAAATCTACTTCGTCATCGTCGGGTGTTCGCCAATAGTGGATCGAATACCCCAAGTCTCCGTAGTCGTTCCAGGCGCGAAGGTGTTGGAGCACCAGCGTTTCCAATGCAGGACCGTCGGCCTCTTCAGGTGAGTCGAGCGGCCCCTGCGGTCTCACGCTGCGGAATACGCCCGCGTCGAAGACAAAGAATTTCGGGTGCAGGACGACACGTCGTTTCGCCCGTCTCGTGAAAGGGGGCACGCGAATCGCGATCAACAGGTCTTCAAGAATCGTGAAGTAGCCCTCGGCGACTTTGGGGCCGATGCCACTCTCACGCGCAATGGCGGCCATGTTCAGCACCGATGCCTGAGAAAAACTCGCCGCTTCTAGGAAACGACTGAACGCAGCCAGGTTGCGGGTGAGTCCCTCTTGCAATACCTCTTCGCGCAAGTAGGTCGCCGTGTACGCAGCCAAGTAGTCGTCAGGCGTTTCTGTCGTCCAGGCAAAAGGAAGACAACCGAATCGCATCGCACGGCGCAAGTCGAAGTCGCTTCCGAGCTCGTGGGCAGTGAGCGGGTGCATGAACCGAGTGAGGGCACGGCCCGCGAGCAGATTCACCCCCTGCCGTCGGAGTGCGCGTGCGCTCGACCCGGTGAGTGCGAAAAGCAAGCGACGCGATTCAATCAGTCGATGAACCTCATTGAGCACAGCAGGCACGCGCTGCACTTCATCGATGACAACCCAGCCGTTATGCGAAGCAGGAATCAGCTCCTCCAAAAGCGCGGGATTCGCCAGAAGCCGTCCGTAAACGCGCCCATCGAGAAGATCGAAACGAACCGCACCGGGCATGGCATCTTGGGTCCAAGCCGTCTTTCCAGTCCCGCGCGGACCAAACAGAAAGAAACTCTGACGATCGGGCCGTTTCAGCAAACGCGCATACATGATTCGTTTTTATACCACAAAAACGAATCTCCAATGCGTGAATAGCACCTGGCAGGTATCGGTGTGGCTTCGAAGCGAAGCACGGCGACACCCCAAAAATCACCCAATCGGGGGAAGTCCAGTGCGCACGTGTGCCCGCCGCAGATTTTCAACTCAGCCGCGCCTACAGAGCCTACGGTTTCGCGAGCCGCGAGACCCGCCGCGCTTCGCCCGCAGACTGCGACGCACGCAGTTCGTCGGTATCGAGAACGAGCTGAGGCACGAACGTCGGCTTGCGGTTTTCGTCGAGCGCGACGAACGTCACGAGAGCATCGACGCAAGGCCACACCCGGCCGCTCACCGAGTCCTCGCCGCTGCACCGAACTTCGATCTCGATCGACGTGCGAAACGCCGCGGTCACCTTCGCGCGAAGCCGCACCACTTCGCCGACACGCACCGGATTGACGAACCGCAAGTCGTCGACGAACGCCGTGACGCAAGGCCTAGCCGTGTGGCGTTGCGCGCAGATCGCGGCGCAGAGGTCGACCCAGGCCATGATTTGGCCGCCAAACACCGTGCCGTATGCGTTTGCGTTCTGCGGCAGCACGTACTCGGTCATGTCGGTGATCGACGCGGATTGGGGCCGATGGATGAGCTCAGGCATCGAGAGAAATCTACACGAAACGCCTTGCGCGAGCGAGGTAACCGGCTACCCCGTAGCTCGCACAGGCAACCGCGTTGGAGGAGTGCGACATCGTGACGAGCAAGATTCGAAAGTTAGCTGGCTTGGGTGTGCTTGCCATTGCGTGCGGACCTCAGTTCGCTGGCTGCAGTGGCGCGAGCGACGAAGGTGACTTCGAAGGCGACAGCGTCGGCTCCGACTTCAGCGAAGTGGGCATCGCGGTTCCGTCGACGCTCGGCCTCGACAAGAACCGCAAGCTGTACCTCACGTTCGACGATGGCCCTCATGTCACCAACACGCCCAAGGTCCTCGACGTCTTGAAGAAGCATGGAGCGCCCGCGACCTTCTTCGTCACGGGAACAAGCATCGCGGGTAACGAAGCGTTAATTAAGCGCGAAATCGCCGAAGGGCACATCGTCGCCAACCACCAGTACAAGCACGAGATAAGCTCGAACACGAACTTCAACGTGTGGGTGCCGATGGAGCGCGACTGGCTCTACAGCATCACGGCGGTCAAGCAGCCTTACTACTTTCGCTACCCATACGGATCAGGAACGAGCACGAAAGAGGCGTTCCTCAAGACGCAAGGGTACGTCGACGGCGGCATCGGTTGGGACGTCGACACGAACGATTGGTGCTACGCCGATGGCCACTGCTACCGCACGCCGGGCTACGAGACGAACTTCACCGGCTGGGTCTACAAAGAGGCTCGGCGTCTCGGCGGTGGCGTCATGCTGATGCACGACATTCAGTCGGTGACCGCCGCGAATCTCGACACGATCATCACGCAGCTCAAGTCGGAAGGATTCACGTTCGCGGCGTTGCCCAAGACGATCAAGAGCGGCATGAGCGTGTCGACGTGGATTGGTGATGCGTGCACGCTCGATGCAGACTGCACGTACACTGGCGGCATCTGCAGCAAGAAGTCCGGTGCGACGCTCGGTACCTGCACCGCGGTGTGCACCAAGTACTGCACCGACCAATCGAACGAGGCGACCACGTTTTGCATCACGGATCCTAGCAATTCATCGCGTGGAATCTGCGTGCCGAAGTCGTCGTCGACCTACAACTTGAGCTGCGCGACGTACGCGGGGCGGCTTGCCTACAAGACGGGTGTCTACCGGCCTGATCGTTCGAGCTCGGCGACGGTTTGTTCGCCTTAGGTGCGCGGGTCCGAGCGCAAACTGGCTCGATGTCAATCGATCGCAAAACAATAAGTTCGCCCCGCGCCGTTGTTGGATACGAGGCCGCTGGCACTGCACGTCGACGTGTGAACGCTGTTCCAGCCACCGTTGGCGTACTGCGACCAGTCGGCATGCCCAACACGGCCCTGCACCGCGTCGCTGTTTGACGTCCAGTCCGAACATGTTGCAGTCGTTCTGAGGCCCTGGTCGTTTGATCCAGTCAGGATGTCGTGTTCGCTGCGCAGAGCAACAGCACCTCGCTCATCGACGAGCAACGCAATCGCGGGCCCACGCCCGGCACCTTGGGCATGCAAGTCGCTTACGCTTGTGGCCACGGTTTGTCCGAGGACGTTGACCCATGGGCCAGCGCCAATGCGATCGCGTGCGTCGGCGGCCGCGGTGCTGAGATAGGCACGCCAAGTACGCGGCTTCGCGCCCACGGCCGTCGCCAGTGCGAGGCACTTGGCATCAGCCCCCGCAAGGCCCCCTAGATTTCCTCCTGCCGTGCCGCTTCCGACTGACGTTGCGAAAAATGTCATCTTGTCGGTCAAGGTTCCTGACTGTACGTCTCCTCCGCTGTCTGAAGCGCCATCGCCCAAGCCTGACCCATCAGCCGGAGCATTGCCTGCAGAGGAAGCCTCTGCAGCGGAACCATCTGCAGCAGACGCATCGACCGATGAAGGGGCAGGCGATGCGTCACCATTGCGATCGGGTTCGCCACCGCAGCCAACACTCAGGGATGCAAGGAGTCCGACAAGGG
>CAMBEV010000256.1 GCA_945865595.1 Nannocystis exedens
GACGTAGCGGCTGGCAAGCGCGCGGTGTTGGACGTGTTCGGTGACGACTACCCGACGCGCGACGGAACATGTGAGCGTGACTTCGTCGACGTTCGTGATCTTGCGCAGGCACACGTCGCGGCGATCCGGTACTTGCGAAGCGGGGGAGAGAGCGGTCCGCTCAACCTCGGAACGGGCCGAGGCACCACCGTCAACGAACTTGCCGAGCGTATCGCTTGCGTCACAAACAGGTCGATCGCACGTGCGGTGAGGCCGCGCCGACAAGGTGACCCTCCGACACTCGTCGCTGATGCTGGGCGCGCACATGACCTTCTTGGATGGCGCGCAGCACGAAGCCTCGACGAGACCATCGCGGCGGCTTGGGCGTTCGCCCAGCGCGCGGGCACGATCACTTCGCAGTCCCAGGATTGTAAGTAGCAAGCGCTGGCCAGCTTGCGATCGGCCTGGGATCGAGCGCCTGTGCGTTGATGCTCAACGTGCCTGTCGCAGGGAGGTACGAATTGATGGCGCCGCATAAGACACTGCTGTTGCCGCTCATCGCGTCGACCGCAAACGACTCGCTCGTCACGAGTGTGAACGAACCGTTGCTCGAGTTGTACGGCGCTGAGTCGCTTGACGTCATCTTGATGCTGACAGCGGTCTCCGAACACGTGTAGCCCTTGCCCGTGTCGCTCGCCTTCCTCACGTTGATCGACACCTTGGCGGGCACCTGGAAGGTGTTGAACACGCCCGTACCCGGGGTGACCTTCGCACTGAAGTCTGCGGTCGCGGCGATGGTGGTGGTGACAACCAAGTCGCCGTAGATCGCGACCGTTTCGTTATGTATTTCCTTCACGACAAAGTTCGAGCTCGTAAAACTGAACGTGCCGTCCGCTGCCATTGTGCCGGCAACTTTCGATTGCGAGAGGTGATCGGCGCCGCCCGAACTTGTAATCGCATCGCCCCCTGAATTCGGCTGAAGCACCATTTGGAAATTAGACAGGTAGAGGCTCGTCGTTCCAGTCTTCTCGAAGCAAGCATTCGAAATGGCCGTCGACGAACAGTCGCCCGATTTCGTACTGAAGCCCGCGGGGCAGCTTGTCTTCGAGCCGCAGTAGAGTGCAGCCTCGAGCGTGGCGCCGACGCCGTCGCGGTCGTTGTCGGTGAAGCACTTCGTTCCTTGCCAAGCAGCGTCGCTGTCGTTGCAGTCGCCACCCTTCGAAACGTAGCCCTTGTCGGTGCAACTTGCGGCGCAGACCTTGATGGAGGAACCACCGCCGGTCCCATCCTTGTCCTTGTCCGCGTAGCAATAAAGCGTCTTGACCTTTGCGTCTTTGTCGTTGCAATCGCCGTCGTTGGCGACGTATCCCGTGCCGCAAGCAGACGTAAAATCAGCGGGCGTGTTCGGGTCGCCGGCGCCGTCCTTGTCGTAATCACGGTAGCAAGTGATGGTCTCGGCCGGGGTCCCGTCGTCGTCGCCCGTGGTGCCGTCTTGGCACGACCAGTCATCTGCAGCGCATTTTAATGCGCTCGCGGTGGCGTCGGCGTGTTCGCCAGCCGAACAGGCAAGAACAGCGAAGGATCCGAGCGCAGAAAGCGCGATGAGTTTTGCGGTTGAGCGTCTTGATGCAAGCGGTCTGACGTACTTCATGATGAGTCCTCTTTGTGTTTCGAGACGCCCTCTCGGCGCCGCAATAGGACTCTGACCTGAGGCAATCGCACGCGCTCATTGCGGTTTTGTTGCGATGTGCGGGCGCCGCGTTTGAGTTCATCAACCGCGTTGAGAAGTAGCGCTTCGCCCGCACAAAACGAAAGCGGCGAACTCTTCGTCCGCCGCTTGTTCAACGTTCGCGCGTGGGGGCGCGCGTGGGGGCGCGCGTGGGGGATAGCGCAGGTTCAGCCTTCGCTGTCGTTCTTCACGACGCCGGCCTTGCGGTCGAGCGCATCTTGCAGACCACAGCGGATACGCGTGCCGCGCTTGACGCGCTTTGGCTTCAACGGTGTCGCCAGCCATTCGTGTCGTTTCCGCATGCTCCAGATCGCGCGATTCGCCATGATTTCTCCTGAATTTCAGTCGCATGAGCGAACAAGCCGCTCGGGCGCCGGAACATGCCAGAGCTACCGGAAAAATCAAGAGAAAGCGACGCAACCGCGACGAAAGCGCCACGAAAGCGCCACGAAATCGCTCGGACCACGATTCGCTATTCCGGGGACTGGCGAAGGCTCACATTGACCACAACACGCTTGCCGGTGGCCTGAAAGGCGCGATCAAACGGCAGATACCCCGGAGCGGTCACCGTCATTCGATGGGTTCCCGCGGGCACGCGCACACCATGCTCGGCCACAAAGTCGAGCGCGCCGAGCACTTCATCATCGATCGTGACGCGTGATTGTTCAGGAACGGAACCATCAACTTTAATGACGAGCGACACGCCGGGTGCTTTGGGCGCTTCGACGACCCTCGGGCTGCAGGCTGAAAGCACACAACCCATGATCAGCATCGCGAGACGCATTACTCCCACTCGATCGTCGCGGGAGGCTTGGACGAGATGTCGTAGACCACTCGGTTCACCCCGCGCACTTCGTTGATGATGCGGCCCGAAACGCGGGCCAAGAACTCGTGAGGCAACTGAGCCCAATCGGCAGTCATGCCGTCAACGGAGGTGACCGCGCGGAGCGCCACGGTCTCTTCGTATGTGCGACCGTCGCCCATGACGCCCACGCTGCGAACAGGCAATAGCGCGGCGAACGCCTGCCACACCTGATCGTACAGGCCACTGGTCCGTAGCTCGTCGATGAAAATCTGATCGGCTTTTCGTAACGCCTCGAGTCTTGGTTCACTCAGGTCGCCGAGACAACGAATGCCGAGGCCGGGGCCAGGAAACGGATGCCGCCCGAGCAACGCGGCTGGAATGTCAAGCGCCTTACCGGCTGCCCGGACCTCGTCTTTGAAGAGTTCGCGCAGCGGTTCGATCAGCTCAAGGTTCATGCGCTCGGGTAAGCCGCCGACGTTGTGGTGGCTCTTGATCACGACGCTCGGGCCCTTATGCGAGACGCTCTCGATCACGTCAGGGTAGAGGGTGCCTTGGACCAAGAAGCGTGTGCCCTTGATCTTATTTGCCTCGGCTTCGAACACCTCGATGAACACTCGGCCGATGATTTTGCGTTTCCTCTCGGGGTCGGTCTCGCCCGACAGCGCCGACAAAAACCGTGCTCGCGCATCGACAGCGATGAGTGGCAAGCCCATTTCGCTACCGAGCGACCGACAAACTTGATCGAACTCGCCGAGGCGAAGAAGGCCATTGTCGACAAAGATGCACGTGAGTCGATCGCCGAGCGCGCGGTGGCAGAGCACCGCTGCAACGGTCGAATCAACGCCACCCGAGAGACCGCAAATGACGTGCGCGTCGGGGGGAACCCGGGCCGCAATGGCTGAAATCGCTTCGCTCACAAATGAGCCTGGCGTCCAAGTTGGGGCGACCTGTGCGACGTCAAAGAGGAACGCCGACATCACATCGCGTCCGCGCAGCGTGTGCTCGACCTCAGGATGGAACTGCACACCCCAGATGCGCGCGTCGTCATTCGCAATCGCGGCGAATGGGCAATGATCACTTTCGGCGATCGCCTTGAAACCGGAAGGTAACTTGACCAATCGATCGCCGTGGCTCATCCACACGCGGGTCGCTTCGCGCAATGCGAGACGCTGGAGGACGCCCTCGTTACTGATTACGCGCATGTCGGCGGCCCCGTACTCGTGGTGCGACGCGGGCTCGACTTTTCCGCCAAGAGCATGCGCGATGAGTTGGAGGCCGTAGCAAACGCCGAGAACCGGAACGCCCAACTGGAGCCATCGCGGATCGAGCGCCGGTGCGCCTGCATCGTAGACGCTTGATGGCCCTCCCGAGAGGATGACCGCCTTGGGCGAACGAGCCGCGAGCGCTTCGAACGAAGCGTTGAACGGGTGAATTTCGCAGTAGACCGACGCTTCGCGAATGCGCCTCGCGATCAGCTGTGTGTACTGCGAACCGAAGTCGAGGATGATCACCAACTCGTGGGTCCGACTCATGCGGTCGGAGTATCATGAGCAAGGTCGCGCGTCTTGGAGTAGAAGCGGCACATGACCCTCGTGCGCATTGAGCCAATCGGGCCCGTCGAGGTCCCACTTCCTGAGTACCAAACGGGAGGGGCGGCGGGGGTTGACTTGCGCGCTGCAATCGAAGCGTCCACCACGATCGCGCCGGGGGAACGCGCCCTCATTCCGACGGGGCTTCGCATGGCGATTCCAATGGGCTTCGAAGGCCAAGTGCGGCCACGTTCCGGATTGGCGGCCAAACACGGCATCACGGTGCTCAATTCGCCAGGTACCGTCGACAGCGACTATCGCGGTGAGGTCAAGGTCCTGCTCATCAATCTTGGTCAAGAAGCTTTCACAGTTGCTCCGCTCGATCGCATTGCCCAAATTGTATTTGCTCAAGTTACAATTGCGAAACTGGAATGGGCGGCATCCCTGAGTGGAACAGCCCGCGGTGCGGGCGGATACGGGTCCACAGGCACCGGATAACTCCATGACGGCGTCGCCCTTCTTTTGTTACTGTGAGAGAACATGGGGCGTCGCGAAGAACTTGCCGATGGGCCACTGAGCCTCAAACCGCGCGCTGCCGCGGAACTTGGCGGCGAGACGCTTGAACAGCGGGTGGCGCTCGCTGAGGAACACGTGGGGAAGGCGCTCGGTGGATGGCGGCTCTTGCGCGTGCTTGGGGTGGGCCCGATAACGGCGGCTTACGAGGCGGTAAGGGGCGAAAAAGATGCGAAGGAGCACGCGATTTTGCGGCTCATGATCGGGAAGGCAAGCCGCGATGAAGTCGCGCGTGGCCTGTTCATGCGGGCATCGTACGCGGCCAACAGGTTCAAGCACTCGCGTGTCGTCCTGGTGAACGCCGACGGTGTTGATGCGGCGGGCGCACCGTTTGTCGTTCGACCTTGGCTCGACATCACGCCCCTTGCAGCCGCGGTCGGCCGCGCCGTGCTCGCGGAGCAAGACGCCCTTCGCGTTGCGGAGCAATTACTCGACATCGTTGAGATGGCTCACGCCAACGGTGTCCTTCACGGTGCAATCCATCCGGGGAACGTGCTGCTCACCCCCCGCCAGTCGATTCGCCTCGTTGACTTCGCAACGGCACCGGGTCTCAGCACGGCGCGAACAGACGAAGACACCCTCGCGCCGCTCCGCATCGATGGGTACACGAGCCCTGAACGCGTCTATTCGCCTGGTCTTCCTGCGAGCGAGGCAAGCGACATCTACTCGATCGGCGCATGCCTCTACTTTGCTACGACAGGAAGGTCGCCGGTAGCGCATCGCAACGCAAAGGAGGGCGCCGAAGCCATCGCGGCTGCGCTCGCACAGCTTCAGCCGGTGCTCACCGAAGACTTTTGCAAGGTCGTCGCTCACGCGCTGTCGTTCGACGCGGCACAGCGCTACGAAAGCGCCTAC
>CAMBEV010000257.1 GCA_945865595.1 Nannocystis exedens
GACTGCTGTGCACTTGGCGCCGAATGCTGCAAACCAGGCGCTGCATGTTGCAACAAGAGCCACGCGACCGATAAGTAACGGTGTGCCGAAAAACGGTGTGCCGAAAAACGGTGTGGAGGCGGAGCTCAACATGCTGATGAATCGCCTCGCCGATGGTGATCGAGCCGCGTTTGAGCCCCTGTTTCATGCCTTGCGGCCGCGTGCGTTGCGCCTCGCGCGTTCACGTGTTTCAGGGTCGCTCGCAGAGGAGGTGGCGCAAGCCGCACTGCTCAACGTGTTCGCAAGGGCAAGCGAGTTTACCAAAAATAGACCCGTTTTGCCTTGGTTTTACGCGATCGTCGCCAACGAGGTACGCAGTGCTTGGCGGCGTGAGCAACGCCTCGCAAGACCTGTCACGCCCGATGACACGCACGCTGCGAGCCCCGAAGATGAGGCGCTCGCCGCTGAAATCGTTCGCGCGCTCGACGTGAGCCACGACGCGCTTTCCCCGTCCGATCGCGATGCACTCGAGGCCATGCTCGGCCGAAAGGGCCGACCACCGGTCGCTGATGCGGCGTTTCGTAAGCGCGTGTCGCGGGCCACCGCACGGCTCCGCGCGCTCGTGGAGGCGTTCTATGGCGACTGAACCACTCCCCAATGCAGCGCTCATTGCAGCGCTCGCTACCGTCAAGCGCAGTTACGAATGGGCGCGCGTGCGGCGAAGCGTGCTCCTTGCCGCCGCCATGGTTGGGCTCGCCGCTGGCGTTGCGCAACTCGCGGGTTCGGCCAGCGCTTGGTGGCCGTTCATGGTCGCGGGCGTTTTGCTCGCCGGCGTTGAGTTTCGAGGACAAGCTGCGATGAAAGGTGCCCGCCGCGGTTACTTGGCGGGCCTCGCACTGCTCGCCGCGCCTCTCGCTCTTTTGCGACCTTGTTGCATCGGCATGGATACGGCGGCCGACGTGATGCGCGCCAACTGCTGCACGATGCCCTCGATGTGTGCCGGCGTCGGTGTTGCGATTGGTGTCGCGCTTTCGCTCGCTCGCCCACGTTCCGGTTCACGCGTGGAAGGCGCGTTCGGCCTATGGCTTGGCGTTGCGTCGATCGCATCGATGCGATGCACCGGCTTGTTCGTCGGCGAAGCGGTGGGCCTCCTCGGCGGCCTCCTGTCAGGCATCGTGGTGTCGAGCGCAGCGCAGGCCGCGTTCACTCGCGCGAAAACGGCGGGGTAACTCGCCGCACTGAGAGGCGAAGGCGTCACGAGCGACTACTTCTTCGGAGCCGGCGGCGGCACCGGATTGGTTGCATCAAATCGAAACGCTCGCGGCTTCATCGGCAGCGCGAGCGCCACGAGTGACGAATCTTCGTAACGGGCGCGGATACCTTCTCCAACGCCCGCGCGGGCCACGCGAGAACTTAGGTGAGCGCCGCGATCGAGCGCTGCGGCCGAGGTGCATCCGAGCGAACGCGCAACGGTTGTCATCGCACGCGGTGACCCAGCAAGGACGAAGTAGTGCTTCGTCTTGTCGTTGAAACAGAGCGCCGATCGCGCCTCGGTTGCTGGGAACGTCTGATCGTTCTTGAAGAGGAGCTTGGTGTCCGCAAGTCGACCTGGCGCCCCTGATCGCGCGGTCGACGTATCGAGTGAGAGCGAGTTATCCGTGCCAAGGGCAAGCGCACCGATTCCGTCGGGCGTCGTTGTCGGCGTCGTCACACCGAGTCCGAGTGAAAGGACCACCCGCTTGCCGTCGGCTCCTTCAAGCGTCTCGGCATCCTTGTCGTCGCGGCCCGGCTCCTTCGTGCCTTTCAAAAGGCGCCACTCAACACGACCCTCGAAGACAGCGACCACGTCAACCGCACCGTCACTCGAAGAGACACGCGTCTTCCAAAACGAAGGTGCCCACGCGGGTGGAGGTTGGACCCCGGCATCGGGAGCCCAAGCTGGACTCCCTTCCGGCGTGGGTAGAGCAGCCGGCGAATGCCACATCACGTAGAAGAAATCCTTCGGCGCCCACTCGAGGTAGCGGTCCTTTGGAATCTCCATGCCCGGAGAAAGTAACTCTGATCGGTACTTTTTTCCGGTGAAGTCCTCGATCGCCGCGAACAGAAATCCCGTGTGATACGGATTCATGTCGAGGTGCATACCGAAGCTGCATCCGGCCATTTTTTGGGCTTTGCCGAGCGTGTCAGCGCTCACATCATCGCCCCACGCGTACATGAGGTGGCCCGACGCCGTTACACACAGACCCGACCGTTCGGTCTGCACGCCCTTGCCTGGCGCCGGGAATCCCCACAGCGTTCGCTTCGTCGGATTGACCTCTCCGCCGTCAAGCAAAGCGTCAAGGTTTTGGCGCATGAACAAAAAGTCGCCGGGCTCAATCGTACGGACCGGTGACGTCGCGGGGTTACCTGGCGTCCCAAACGTCTTGTCTGTTCCCCAAGAACCGAGGCCCACACGATGGTCAACTGTCGTGACGACCGTCGCCGCACCCGGTTGAGGCGGCAGCAGCACACGCTTGTTCACCATCATGCCGTAGTGCCCATGCTCACTCTTGAACCCGCCATTGAAGGCCGCGAGCACGCGTGAATACACGGCAGGGTCGCGCGAAATTTTCCCTGGCCCATGCGGCCCGGTGAGCGGCTGCGGATCTTCGGTCCCCGCTTCCATCGCAAGGTCGAGCTGGCGCATGTCCATCGCGACGAGCAGCACCTTCGAATAGGCCCGCTTTTCGTCAGGCCGAACGAAGGTTTTGTAAAATGGAGCAGGTGCAGTTGCATAGTGCGGATTCTTGTGGAGCCACGCCACCTGACTCGGCACTTCCCACACGCCCTCACCCGCCTCGGGCGACTTCCAAATGGGCTCCACGTTTGTCGGCGGCCAGTGTGCCGCTTCCACCGACGCAGCCGAGGTATCGAGCAACGGCGCCTTTGGCTCTTCGTTCGAAGTGAGCTCTCCGCCTTTGCTGGCGAAGGTGCGCCTCATCGTATCGCGGGCGCTGAACACTTTGTCCTCGAGCCACGCGATGGGCTCCGGACCAATCCACGGCACTGCACGCACCGTATCGACTGCCCAATGCGAAAGACGCTTCGGCACGTGCGCGCTGGGCTGAAGATGCAGCGTGCCCCCCTCTTTGCAGCCGAAGTCCACGAGGTCAGTCTCGCAAAGCAAGATGCCGTTTTTTTGAGGAAGCTCGATGCGCAGGTGATCAAATGCCCACTCGAGTCCCACCACCGTGGGATTCGCATCGAAGCTCACATCGACGCGCCCAATTCCTGCAAACGAACCGGTCTTTTGCCAATTGGTAATAGCAATTGTTACTTTATCAACCACGGAGGTTGCGGTGTTCTGCTCGCCTTCGCCTGCAAGGTCGAGAGCCGTCACGCTGCCAACCTGTCCCAAAGCACGCGTTGCGAATGCAACTCGGTTCGTCCCAGTGTGTTCTCTTTTGCTGTTCCTTGTGACGAGCGCGAAGTCATCGCCAAGCGGCGTCGACGTCAGATTGTAAACATCAATGACGAACAGCGGCACGCCGTTCGGCGCTAACCGAACACGGCCGCGGTAAATGTCACCCGCATTGGGCTCTTTCGAATCTGCGCCGCGAAAGACCACTTTGCGGCCCCAAAGCCAGTCGGGAATCGCGCCTTCGCCCTCCTCCCAGCGAACGTCTCTTGCGAGAACAGTTGCGCCTGCCACGCGACCTAAGTTGGCCGCAACCCCCTCGATGTCACGCGCCCCATCCCACGAACCACGAACGTTGAGCCAAGCGACGAAAATACCGAGCGCAATCAATGCGAAACGTGCGCGCTTTCGGCGGGGAGGTCGCTTGTTCACGAAACCAATCTTGACGGCGACAACGTGTGAATCGCGAGCCCAGTGAGCACTTTCGGATAGAAGAACGTCGATTTCTGCGGCATCACCTCACCGGCTTCTGCAACCGCCCGCACCTCGGAAACAGGTGTCGGGTTCATGAGTACCAAAAGTTGACCTTTACCCGCGCGCAGCTCAGCGAGCGACTCGCCCGCGTCTTGCGGGTACCAAAGGTTGGTCTTCTTGGCCTGTGCCTCTGCGGAGAGACCCAGGATGTCTTCGAACAGGATCGAATGAAGCAACGTCACATCCGCTTGGCGCAACGCCTCAGGCTTGAGTGTGAGAAGCGGGTGCAATGCAAGATCGCGATCCGCGCGGAGCTCAAGAGAGAAGCTCCGGCCATCGGGCAATGCGACCACGAATCCTTTGTAACCACGTTCGGTCATTTTTGACTCGATCGCACGCGCATCCGCACCCCTTGGCAGTTCGCTCACAACGAACCACTCGCGCGCCTTCTCAATCATCGACTGGCCATTGAACGACGGGAGCGCGTGCACATGCCGGTGAGTCGCAAACACCACAAGGTTCGGGTCGGCCTCGTTCGCGAGGAAGACCATGAAGTAACGATGCTCGGCGCGCGCATCACTTGGCGCAGAAAGCGAAGCCTCCACCTCGCGGCGGTACCGAAGCGACGTTTCGTAGCGATGATGGCCATCGGCGATCAACAGCTGCAGCGGTGCCAGCGCGCTCACGATCGCTGAAATAGCATTCGCGTCGCTCACTTTCGTCAGCGCGTGCTTGACGCCATCGACCGTCGCACATTCGGCAAGCAACTTACCTTTTTCAAGAGCGCCGTCGACACGCCGTTCTGGGTCGCGATACAGCATAAATCCTGGGCTCAAATTGGTCTGCGTTGCGCGGAAGAGCTTCAGGCGCTCCTCTTTCGGTCCTGACAAAGTGCGCTCGTGCGGCAAGATCACGCGGTCCTCGTAAGGCTGCGTTCCGACGAGGGCCAAGAACCCGCTGCGCGTGAACGTACGCGTGCCGCCTGGAGCCACGAACGTTTGGTCGTACCGGTAGAACCCTGGTTCGTCGTCGCGAACCAGCACGCCCGACTCCTGCCAGGCGCGCAGTGTGGTCGCCGCGTTCGCGTATCGGCTGTCACCCTCGCCTTCTGGCAAGATGAGCCGCACGACGTTGTGCGGGTCGAGCGCAGCGAGTTCAGCGCGACCTTGTTCAGAAATGACGTCGTAGGGCGGCGCCACAACCTTGGCGAGGGACACCTTGTTGAGGGCGTAACGAAGCGGCTTGAGCGGCGCGATGAGGGCCATGGCTCAGAACGTTATCATTGCGGCACAAACCCTCGCGCACCAATGTCGCGGCGAAACTGCATGCCGTCGAAGCGGATCTGCTCGACCGCCGCGTAAGCCTTGACTGCTGCGTCTCGCAAGGTTGAGCCCACGCCCACAACATTGAGCACGCGCCCTCCCGCCGCTTCAACCGTCCCGTCTGCGCGCGCGCGCGTCCCTGCGTGGAGCACAGTCACCGACGGGTCACGCACATCATCGAGCCCGTGAATCACATCACCCGAGCGCACTTTTCCGGGGTACCCATGCGCCGCAAGCACGACCGCTAGCGCGTGGTGCTCGCTCACCCTACCTTCGTAACCACACA
>CAMBEV010000258.1 GCA_945865595.1 Nannocystis exedens
ATCATGCCCAAGATGTTTCCGGCGCCGCTGTTCCTCGTCTATCTCAGCGGCTTTTTTGAGATCGCAGGTGCCATCGGTCTGCTGATTCCGAAAACGCGGCGCGCAGCCTCAATCGGGATCATGGCGTTGCTGATCGCGGTCTTTCCCGCGAACATCAACATGGCGATCAACCACATTCAACTGCCGGGCTTGCCAGAGCAATCGGTGTTCATGCTCTGGCTGCGGCTCGCGTTTCAGCCCCTGTATATCTACCTCGCGTGGTGGGTAGGCCGTCAACCTACTTGATCACTGGCAGGCGCTTGTGCCCGCCATCGCCGCCGCTGCGGTCAATGGCCGGCGTCGCTTGCACGGAAGCGCTGTTCATCGCCTCAACCTGCTCGACAAGGCGCTCAGCCACGCTCAAGAAGACGCGCGCCACGGAGCTCTCAGGCATCGCCTGCACCACCGGCGTTCCTTTGTCGGCCCACTCGCGAACGGCGGGGTCGAGTGGCACCTGGCCAAGCAACGGAGCTTCGGCGAAGTCGGCGACGGCTTGTCCACCTCCTTGACCAAACAAGTCGTGGCGTACCGAAGCGGAATCGATGAAATAACTCATGTTCTCGACGACACCAAGAACGGCGATGTTCACCTTCTTGCACATCGTGACGCTCTTGAAGACGTCGTCGGTCGCAACTTGCTGCGGCGTCGTCACGATGAGCGCACCGGTCACGCGTACGCGTTGTGAAAGCGTCAACGCTACGTCTCCGGTACCTGGCGGCAGATCAAGCACCAGGAAATCAAGCGCCCCCCAACTCACGTCTCCGAGAAACTGTTGCAGTGCACCCGCGAGCATAGGCCCCCGCCAGATGACCGCCTGCTTCGGGTCCTCGAGCAGAAAACCCATCGACATGAGCTTCACGCCGAAACGCTCAAGTGGTTCAATTCGTTTACCATCGACTGAGAACGGTCGCCCCGCGATGCCGAACATCGTAGGCAACGACGGACCGTAAATATCGGCGTCGAGCAGGCCCACGCGATACCCCGTTCGCGACAGCGCGAGCGACAAGTTGGTCGCCACCGAGCTCTTCCCTACGCCGCCTTTGCCGCTCATCACGAGCACAATGTTGCGAACATCGGGCAGCGGATCGCCCTCGCTTATGCTGCGTCCTGGGAGTTCACGTCGCACTTCGTCGCTCATTGTTCAGCGGAGTAAGATGCACCGCCGCTCCCGTCAATGCGACATAGCAAAAGGCGACGCACCTTTCGACGCGCCGCCTCGCCCACAGCAATTGTAAAGGACGTTTACTTTGCGCCAACGGCGCCCGTCACGTTGACGGAAGCGGAAAGCGCAACGGTCGCTCCTGCGGATGCATTTCCTGCCGCTTCCAGGATCGAAGCCACGCAGCCAACACCCTTGACGCCGAGCTTGTCCGTGTTGTTGGCGAGGGTTCCAAGCGAGTCAGCAAGGGCCTTCGCCGAGTTGACGAACGCCTCACCGCGACCCTGGAGCATGTTGAGAAGGGCGGGCAGGTTGCGCTCAAGCGTTGCGAAGAGCGACGCAACTTGCTCGCTCGATGCGTTGCTCGTGATCGTGACCGAAGGAGGCGTGCACTCGGCCTTCGCCTGAAGACTTGCATCGCAGCTTGCGCTGCACTGCGCGTCGACTTTGCAGCCGCCTTCGAGTTTGCCGCCTGTGCAACGGATGGGCTCGTACTCGCCGTCGCAGGAGCCGCTGCACTTCACGCTTGCTGTCGCGCTCCCCTTACAGGAGGCGGTGCAGCTGCCGTCGCACTGACCCGAGCAGCTGACGCCGCCCGTGAGTTTGCAGTTACCGTTGCACTTGCCGTTGCAGTTGCCTTTCGAGTCGGTGGAGCCTTCACAGGTGCCTTCGCACCGGCCGTTGCAATCTACCGACGCGCCCGTTGCACGACACTCACCTGTGCATTGTCCGGTGCATGAACCTTCGCAGTCGATGCTCACACCCGCACTCGCCTTGCACTCACCCTTGCACGAGATTTCAAGCTTGCCGCCGGTACAGACGGGAGGGTTCACCTTGATGTCGCACTTGCCCTCGACGCTGCACTTGCCCTGGCATGCCGCTTGCGCCTTGACGCTGAGCGAACAAACCGCCGGCGTGATCGCGAAGGCGATCGTCGTGGGCGCGACCGCCTTGATCTTCGACGTCGCAAGGTTGCATGCCGCGGTCACACGCGCGTCACCCGTAGCGCCACTAAGTTCGAGCTCGGTCGCGGTCGCGCCAAGGTCGGTCGCAATCGCGAGGCACGCCGACTCGACGTCGGCGAGCGCACCTGATGCCGCAGCCGACATGTCGCCCGCGGCTTGCGCGATCACGGCGAACTCATCCTTGTACGAAGCGTCAACGCCGAAATCGACGGTCGCGAAGTCTTCACCGGGGACAAATTCTTTGCAGCAGAGCGCATTGCAGTTGGTCAACATGGGGACCGCTGCGAGCACAGCAATCATCGAACCGTGGAGGTACCGCGTGTAGTTACGTGACGTCATTGAAAGCTCCCTTCAGTGTGTGAGCGCGAAAGTTCGCACCTTATCCCTTTGCCTTTGCGACTGCAGCCTTCATCGCCTCGATCCCCGCTGCGATGCGCGCTTCGGACTGCGCATAACTGAATCGAACGTAACCCTTCGCGCCAAAGCCACTGCCGGGCACGGTTGCAACGCGCGCCGCTTCGAGCAGCCAAAACGCGACGTCTTCGTCGTTCTCAATTTTGCGCCCCTGGTACGGAAGACCGTAAAGGCCGCGACAATCGGCGAACGCATAAAACGCACCCTCGGGTGTTCGACAACGAATGCCGGGCACCGAGTTGAGTCCCGCGACCATCGCATTACGGCGCTTCTGAAACGTCTCGCGCATGGCCGCGAGATCGTCGAGCGGGCCCGTCAGCGCGGCGATCGCCGCTTGCTGCGAAATGGCGGCTGGGTTTGTCGTCGACTGCCCTTGGACAAGGTCAAGCGCCTTGATGATGTGTGGTGGCGCGATTCCCCAACCAATGCGCCAACCCGTCATCGCGAACGACTTCGATACACCGTCGACGGTGATGATCCGATCGCGCAACTGCGGCGCAATGGCCGAGGCGGAGACATGCTTGAAGCCGTCGTACACGAGGTCGGCGTAGATTTCGTCGACGATGATCCAACAGTCGTGACCCGCAAGCACGTCGAGCAAACCCTTCATCTCCGCTTCTGCGTAGGCAGTGCCGGTCGGGTTCGATGGCGTGCATAAAATCACGGCCTTGGTCTTCGGCGTGAGCGCATTTTGCAACTGCGCGGGTGACATTTTCCAGCCGCTCTCTTCAGTGGTCTCGACGATCACCGGCGTGGCGCCCACGATGCGGACCTGCTCGGGGTAGCTCACCCAGTAGGGTGCGGGGATGATGACCTCGTCGCCCGCCTCATAGAGCGCGACCGCCAGGTTGAAGAGCACGTGCTTCGCGCCCACGCCGACGCAAATGTTCTCGGGCTTGCACGAAAAACCGCGCCGCTTTTCAGTCGCATCGACGATCGCTTTTTTTAGCGCCGGAACACCAGTGACCGCCGTGTACTTCGACACGCCCGCGTCGATGGCCTTCTTGGCAAACTCGAGAACGTGCGCAGGCGGCTCGAAGTCGGGCTCACCAACACCGAACGCAAACACGTCAACACCCTGCGCGCGCAGCTCTTGGGCCTTGGCGTTCATTGCAAGCGTGATGCTGGGGGCCACCACGCTGAGTCGTTGGGCAAGCTTGTTGGGCACGGCGAACTCCTTTTCGAGCGATCCGTTATATCCCGGTCGCGCGAGAAAGCAGTCCCAACAAAACGGGCGGGTCAGGTCGTCGACGGTGTCGAGGGCGTCGAGGGCGTCTTCGCTTCGGGCTTGGCAGCTTCGTCAGCCTTCTTGCCGACCTCGTCGGCTTCGCGAAGCCCTTGCTTGAAGTTCTTGATGCCTTGTCCAAGGCCCTTGCCGATGTCGGCAATGCGGCCAGCGCCAAAGAGCAACAACGCGGCCAGCGCGATGACCAAAACTTCCATGGGACTAACGCTCATCGGGTGGCCTCCTACATGCCAGTGTAGCGCCTGGCGGAGCTTCCGGCAATTTTCATCTGCGCGGCGTCACACAACGGCAAGGTCGCTCGACTCACAGGCATGGTCGCAACTTCATCGCATCAAGCCCCGAGCTGCACGCTTGGCCCCGTTCTTCTCCTCGCGTCATGCCTAATCGCCTCCTTGTTGGGCGGCTGCAAGGCGAGCACGGGGCCGGCCGCGTCCAAGCCCACAACCCTCAGCGAATCACCGTCGACCCCCAGCCTCATCGCCCACAAGCCGGGACCCGAGCGTGTCATGCGCTCGACCCGCGGTGACTGGGGACTCGGGCACGCGCCGTATATGCCAACGGGCGCGATGCCAGTGTACGCATTCATGCACGGCATGGGGGACACGCCTGCAGCGGAGTGCCCGTGGTTCGAATCGGTCACCCGCACGCGCGGTTACCTCTTGTGCCCCAAGGGCAACGCCGCGTACGGCAACGGCTTCGCGTGGACCAACGACCGGGCGCAAGTGCGTGAGCGATTCGACGGTGCGTGGACCGCAACAGACAACCTGGTTGACTATCACGTAGCCAGACCCACGAGACGAAAGAACACCCTGATGGGCTTCTCCAACGGCGCCTGGGCGGCCGCGGAAACGGCGCTGGCGCAACCGGGTGAGTGGCAGCAGCTCGTTCTCATCGCGATGAAGGTCTCCCTCGACGCCACCAAGCTGCGTGGCGCTGGCATTGAGCGCGTTGTACTCGCAGCGGGCGATCACGACGGCAGCGCGCACAGCATGCAATCGGAGGCGAAGAAGCTCAACGCAGCGGGCCTCCCCGCGCTCTACCTGAGCCTCGGCAAGGTGGGCCATACGTTCCCGAGAGACATGCCGAGTCGCATGGAGACGGCTCTGCAATGGCTCGAAAGCCCACAAAATGAAGGGGACCGGCGGGTCACGCAAAATTGAACGCTTGGGTGCATTTTTCTCGGTCACACTTTGCAGGGATCGATCGACACACTGATCGATGGAACTTCCTGCGATGAGCACCTTTGGCCGCAACGACCTCTCTGACCCCGGCCTTCGCGCTGCCGTGCAACGGCTCTTGCGCCGTAAGCTGCCCGCGCAAGAGGTGGATGACGCGGTGCAGACGGTGCTGGCCGAGGCGCTGTCCGCAGCCGAAGTCCCAGACTCCCGCGAGGCTGCAGGCCGCTGGCTGCTCGGAATCGCCAGGCACAAGGCGGTCGACTTTTTTCGCAGACGCCGCGAAGTGCCTACGGAAGACGTACCGACCGTTGCGGTTGAAATGGATCATGAGGAGCGCGATTTCGTGCGTTTCATGCTGGCCGACGTTTCGGGGGAACATGCGCCGCTTGTCGACGTGCTGCTTCGCGAAGCCGACGGGGAGAAGCTCGAGCACCTG
>CAMBEV010000259.1 GCA_945865595.1 Nannocystis exedens
TCGACCGATGTAGCGCCTTCGCCAATCGGTGTCGCAGCCAAGGACGATGTCGTGCGGACTTGCGATCACACGCTGCACAATTTCAGGCCGGTAGATGATGTCGGCGTACGAGACGACGAAGTCCTCGTCGAACGATTCGCGCGCGTACATGAGCGACAAGAGAATGTTGTTGTTCTCCCAGTTTGTGTTCTCCACGTAGGTGAACTCGGGGTAGCGGTTTTTGATGACGTGTGATTTGTAACCGCAAATGAACACAATGTCGTGGCGTGTAATTCCCGACGGCGCGAGTGCCTCAAGAATCCACTCGAGCATGGGGCGACCGCTGAAGTGGACTAGCGTTTTCGGGATTTCGTCGGTTTCGTGCTGGAGCCTGCTACCGCGGCCGGCTCCGATGATGATGGCGCGCATGCCCCCTACTTACTCTTGTCCGCGAGTTCCGTGAACCTTGCAGCGAGCCTCGGTCCCGTTCCGGCGTCTTCGTAACTAAATCCGCTCGTTCCGACATAAAAGTGCATGCGATCTCTCGTACCATAGAGAAACGATGGCGCTCACCCTTGGCCTTGTGACCGATCTGCACTTTGGTCCCGAAGCGCGGTTCAACGGAAAGCTGCGCAAGCTCACGCACCACGCGGAAGGCCTTGCGCGCGCGTTCGTCAAGACGATGAACGAAGAAGTGAGGCCCGATCTGATCGTCAACCTGGGTGACGACATCGAGGACGAGTCGCGTGATCTTGATTTGCAGCGCTACGAAGAGTGCCAAGCCATCTTGCGCACCGCCAACGCCCCGCTCGTCAATGTTGCAGGCAACCACGACACGATTCACCTCGGCAAAGACGATCTCAATCGCGTCTGGGGGCGACAAGGCCCGCTTCACTACAGCTTCGACCTCGGCGACTTTCACTTCGTGGTGCTCCACACGATGGAAAAGAAAGACGTAGAAGTGCGGGTCTTTGAACCGCAACTTGCGTGGGTACAAAACGATCTCGACGCGACGTCTTTGCCGACGGTCGTCTTGATGCACCATCCCGCGAGCGAGCAAGATCTTGACGATTCGCGCTGGTTTCGCGACGCCGAGCACATCGCGAAGGTCAGGGATCGCAAAGAGCTGCGTCACATTTTCGAGGCGTCAAAAAAGGTGCGCGCGGTCTTCAATGGCCACGTGCACCGCAACCACATCGACATCATTGCCGGCATTCCATACGTGACCCTTCAGAGCCTCATCGAGAATCTCCACGACGACGCGCCAGGTTTGCCCAGCGCCTCCTTTGCGGTTGTGCGCCTCACCCATGAGCGCATGGTGGTGCGCGTGCGAGGCAATGATCCCGCCCGCTACCAGGTCGAATTTTCGTGAACAAGCCACTGCCGATTCTGCTTCTCGTGGCGTGCCAGACTCCCGCGCCCCCGCCCGATGCGACAGCCCCAGCCCTGGCCCCAGCCCTGGCCCCTACCCTGGCCCCAGCCCCAGCCCTGGCCCCTACCCTGGCCCCAGCCCTGGCCCCAGCCCTACCCGTCGACGCTGCCCCCTCTGACGCGGCAACCATGCGAGGCCAACGTTACGACGGCGCGGTCTGCGACGCTGTGGGCCCACACAGCGGCTTTAGTCAATTTCTTTCACCATCAGACATGCGACAGCATTTTGTCGACGGTGACGACCTGCTTGCGCTTGTCAACCGCGCACCTAACGGTGGACTCTCACCGGCGTACGCCCCGCGCGATCTTGTCAGCCTGCATAACCACGCGCCCGCAACCGCGCGCGAGTGCGATAGTAAATTCGCTTGCCTACGCAAAGAAGCTGCCGAGGCGCTCAAACAGCTGCTCGCCGCCATGGGGCACGCAGGCCACTCTGGCCACGTGGCGAGTGCGTACCGCAGTTACCAGAGTCAGTGTGGCACCTTCCTCAGTTGGGCCAAGAAGCCCGAAGCCACGTTCTGTGGCGTTGCCGAGCAGTCGGCCATCCCAGGGCACAGCCAGCATCAATTGGGAACTACCGTTGATCTGTTTTCCAGTGATTGGGCAAAAGAAGACGGAGGCCCATTCCGCGATGGTTTTGGCTGCACGGCAGCCGGCAAGTGGCTGCGTGAACACGGGGTTGCCCACGGTTTTGTGCAGTCGTACCCCATCCATCCTGACGACGTGTCTCCGCACGATGCTTGCCGGACGCGAAGTGACTTGCCCACGCCTATTAATCCCAAGACGGGTTACAAATACGAAGCCTGGCACGTTCGCTATATCGGCCCCGAGCACGCAAAACAGTTTCATGAGGCGTGGGACAAGACCAAAGGGACGGCCGACGAGCTGACGCTCGAACAATGGATTCGCGCTAAGAAGGGCATCGCCATGGAAGCCGATCTTCCTATGTGCGACGGATGCAGCTGCGGAGCGTGTGCGACCGTCGCGGGGCTCGATGCGGGCCTCAAGCCGGGCAAGCGCGTGCACTGCCGGGAGGCGAGCGTGATCATCGACGGCGAGACTGGCACCCCTGTTGAACCGACGGAGCGTCCACGTCTGCTGAGCGTGACCCTCAAGCGCGACCTGAAGCGCGACCTCGTCGTTGTCATCGCGACGCTCGATGCGCCGGCGCACTCGCTCACCCAGCCGCCGGTCGTGGCACGAGCAAGCACGCCACTGTCGGTGAAATCAAACTACAGGAGTTACGAACCCTACAGACGACATGCGCACGCCTATGCGGACCTGCCGCGCGCGTGGCGCCTCGTACTCGAACCGGCACAGGGCGAACGGCACGTTTGGCCCTGGCGCGTGTCGCTGGCGGACAGCCGCGTACGCTTTACTTACAACCGAGTGAACGCGTACTTGCCCGTGCACGCGGGGAACTTCGAGGTCGAAGTGCCGGTTGCGACGGTCGAGCGCGGACTGCGCGTCGCTCTGTATCGATCCGGAGAAGTGCAAGACGAACGCGAAGTTTCGTTGCCAGCTCCGTAAGGGCGATTACGCTGCTCGGTATGGACTCTGCGCTCAAGGATCATTTCGACAAGCTCATCGCCAGTCACGACGTCGTGCTCTTCATGAAGGGCAACCGTCAGTTTCCGCAGTGCGGCTTCTCGTCAAAAGTGGTCAAGATGCTGAACTCAATCGTGCCGAAGTACGAAACAGTCAACGTCCTTGCCGATGGATCGGTGCGCGAAGGCATCAAAGAATATTCAAATTGGCCAACGATTCCGCAGCTTTACGTCAAGGGTCAGTTCGTGGGCGGATGCGACATCGTCACCGAGATGTTCGAAGCGGGCGAGTTGCAGGCGATGCTCGGCGCTCCGGCGAGTGCCCCAATAACGCTGGAACTCAAGGTAACTCCGGCCGCCGCTGATGCACTCGCGCGGTTCATGAGCGAGGCCGACCCAGGAGAGCTGATTCGCGTCGAGGTCGACGATGCGTTCGAGCATGCGCTGTCCCTCGGGCCCCGCGAGCCAGGGGATCTCGAGGTAACCGCTGGCTCTCTCAAGTTGCTGGTGAAGCCGCAACATGCAGCCCGCCTCAACGGCACCTCCATCGACTACGTGTCGAACGCATCGGGCGCGGGCTTTCGCATCGACAATCCGAACGCTCCGGCCAAGGTGATGGCCCTCTCTGCGACCGAGCTGCAGAAATGGATCGCCGAGGGCCGTGATGTGCTGGTGATCGATGTGCGCCCCGAAGCGGAGCGGCTCGTGTCGAGCCTGCCATTCGCGCTGCCCCTCGAGGGTGCAGGGGGTGAGGCGCTTGCTTCCGCATCGAAGGACAAGGCGATCGTGTTTCATTGCCACCACGGCATCCGAAGCCGTCGCGCGGCGGAGCAAGTGCTCGAGCGCGGCTTCAAGAAATTGTTCAACCTCGAAGGCGGCATCGATGCGTGGTCACGCACGGTTGACCCAAAGGTTCCAACGTACTGATGGGCGCTGATGTTGTGGCTTCGATTGTGTCCGCGGTTGAGGGAGCGCTGGCTGGCTCGCGTTGCGAGGTCGCGCCAGGCAGTCCCGGGCACTATGCGCTCACGGTGGTTTGGGCAGGTTTTTCAGGGCGATCGCGGCTTGAGCAGCAACGCGCCGTTCTCTCAGCGATCGCGCCGCTGATGAAGGGGGCGGCGGCCCCTTTGCATGCGGTGGACCGCCTCACCACCCGCGTCGCGTAATGGCGTCACACCCCCTCAACGCGGGTGCCGGAAGAAAATTTGCTCGTCACCGCGCGATGTAGACGCGATGTAGCTCTTGCTCGTCAGCGTTCCGATTTGGACGAGATCCTTTGCGTCGCGCGTCGGTGACGCCCACACCGTATACAGCTCCCAACCCGGGGGAATTTGACGCAGAATCATGCGAAAGTCCTTCGTGAGATCTTCGTTTGCAAACGCATCGAAGTACGCCGTGAGCCTCGGGTTTGGCTTGTACAGAACGAGCAACGGTTCGCGAACGTTGCTTGGAGCTACCTCAGTACCATCGGCGTTGATTGAGGCGACGTGCTTGACCGGAAGCTCGAACGGGTCGCTCTTGACGGCAGTGAACGCGGTGATGAGGGGCGTGAAGAAAGACGACGACGGCTTCTCGATAATGTTCGTAAACCCGTGCCGAAAATAGTTGTAGTCGGTGGAGCCAGCGGGCGTGGTCTGGCCAGTGAGAGAGAACATCGCGAAACTGTTGACCGAAGGCTTGCCGTCGATCAGGTACTTGACGGCCATACCTGGCGCAAAGTTCGGCGCGAGCCCCGCGACCGACAGCCGCGCGATTCCCGGCACGGGCGCAGAACCCTGCGCAAAGACGCCGGTGTAGTTGCCCCCCGTTACTCGCAAGTCAACCGAGACGACGGATCCGATGGGATGAAGCACACGGAGGCGACCCTCTGGCATCTCGTCGTTCGAGCGATCGAAGGAAACGGCAAGATTGTCGGCCTTGAGAAAGCCAGTGGCGAGTTGCCACACGAAGCGCACACCGCCGATCGGATCGAACTGGCCCTGAGGCATTCCTTGAAACAGGCGACATCCGAAGGTTCGATAGTCGCGCGGTACGTTGCCATTTTGCGCATCGCCAGCGGCGCCGCAGTACTCGGTCGACATGAGCCACTCGGTGAGCACCTTCTGCTTTTGAAGCCCCGTCTGCTTCTCGTACGCGGCCGGCAACGTTGCCGCCTTCGCTTTGTGCTGTGCGAAGTAGGTGCGAATGCTCTCTTCTGACCCATCGCCTTCGGTCTCAACCGCCACCTCGCAGCCAGCGACGAACGCCAGGCCGATCGACATCTTTTGAAAACTGCCCCAACGACGCGCGCTCTTCATGCGCGGCGCTCTAGCACGGGGCTTCGACAGTGCCACCCTTGCCTCCGAATGCTTGTCCAGAAAGCGTGCGCGGCAGCTTGACTAAACCCGTTCATGTGTTCAGCACTAACGAAGTGGGCCGTGCTCAGGGTCGGCGGCTAGCCTGGACGTACCCCCATGTGTGAACTCCTCGGGATGGAG
>CAMBEV010000260.1 GCA_945865595.1 Nannocystis exedens
GCCGCTTCCGCAATACGTCGAGTTGCGCACGGTCCGCAACCGGCGAGCGCGCCAGGTGAATCATGCGCTGCACTACTCCTGCGAGCGCGTCATGGCCTCGTTCGAGCTCGGCGATGGGCGCATCGAACGCGGCCGCCTCTGCCCGCAGAACCGGGAACAACGCCGCCTCCTCACGTGCGAAGTGATCGAGCGCGTCGTCCTGAAGTGAACTCAGCGCATCGAGCAACTCGTCGCGAACAGCCTCGAGATCGCTCGCCTCAAGTAGCCGCGAGATCTCCTGCATCATTCGAAAAACGGTGCGGTGGTCGTGGTCCACTTCGTTAGTTAAGTTAGTTGACATTATTCCCCGTGACCACCATGTAAATGACCAAGACGGTTCAGCACCTTGCGAAAGTCGAACGGGTTCTCGCGCCGCGGATAGAAAAGCGGAACGCGGCGCTTGCCCGACTCGTTGCGGCCCATCGGCAGCGTAAGCTTACGCAGGTTGCGCGGCATCTGGGTCGGCGGGGCGAGCATTTGGTGAAGCTGCGGGTCGTTTTCGGGACGGTTTTGGATGTCGACCGGCACGAGGCCCGGAGCGTGAAACGCGCCCGCGGTGCGCATTACCCAAACGGGATTCGTGAGCGCATACGGATAGACCGGAAACGTCTTGCTTGGCTTCAGCGCCCCAAACTCATCGCTGCCAATACCGAGTGGACCCGCGAGCGAGGCGACCGCGTCGGTCAAGAGAACAGGCGGAATTTCTTGCGGTCGCACCGCAGGAAAGAGCGAACGCGATCCGAACGCTTCGACCACAAACCAGCTGTCGATCGGTGCCCCCTGCCCGTCGACCGCAAGTGGAAGGTCGAGCGTGTCCCGAATCGGCAGTTTCGAAAGATCGCGCGATTCATCAAGGTCAAGCATCTTGGCGATCACACCATTTCGGTAAATGATCACGCGCTTGACGCCGACCCACGGTGCAGCCGACAACGTATAAGTCAATTTGACTGACGACCCTGATGCGACAAGAGTCTTACCCATCGCGCCCTTTACGGCATCATCGACGAACATGTCGAGCATGGGGCCGTTCGAAATCGTCACTCTTCGGCTGCGAAGCGAATCGACGATGCGCTCTTCAGTCAGCTTCTGCGGGTCGTCCTCGCCCGTGTAGATCATGGTGCGAAACTGGCCTGCTTCGTCAAAGGTGGAGTGCGAATCGCCAGAGCCAACGGCGACGTATTGGTAACCCAAATTGAGCGTATTGAACCAGTCGTCGACCGCCCCCGGGTAAAGCACGTTGCCCGTCGTGTCACGCAAGATGGCGCCTGTTGGCGGCAAGTTTGGCGGCACTTCCCCAGGCGGAAGTTCGCGCGGCACGCGGTAGTGATGCAGCTCCCACATGATTTTGCCGTTGGCGATCTCGACGACATCGAACTTGAACGAAAATGTACTTCGCCCCCCCTTGTCGCGAAACGCGGGGCCCGTCGGCGCGACCAAACTTCCGAACGTTGTCGGCGGCACCTCTTTGAATGTGAGCGGATCGATGGAGTACTGGTCGAAGTACCCGAGCACGCCATCGCGCGGGTGATTCACCTGAATGATGGTCTTGTCTTCGCTCAGGCTGCCAAGCTTGCGCAGGTCTCTGAAAATTTCTTCGGGCGTGCGGCGCGCCCATTCGAATGAACCATGGGTGATGGGGCCCGTTTCGTAACGCAGCGGGTATCCATTGAAGTGGCCCGACTCGAGCGTCGTCATCTCAACGCCAATCGACGGAGATAGCCAACGGTTGAGATTCCACCGCGCAATGCTGGGCGCAAAGTCAGTGACGTAATTGTGGTCGGTCGCCACCACCCATTCGAGCCCCTCGGCGGCGAGCGATGCCACGCGCTCATCAAGCGTGATCGCGGAGTCAATGCTGGCGCGCGTATGAATATGGGTGTCCGCCGAGATCCAGCCGGCAGTGTCGATCGCGCGTTTGAGCTGTTGATTGACGGTGGTTGTGTTGCCACTCGCCACGGTGATGCGCTGCGAGACAAGCTCGTACTCGGGACCACGACCCACGAAGACGTCATAGGTACCCGGGCGCACAGAAACCTCTGCGATGCCGTCGCGCGTGAAGGCAACCGCTTCGATGAAACGACGCGTGTCAGGGTTCGCCGGATCGTCGGTGATGAGATCGCTTGAGCGAAACGATTCGCCCGACTGCAAATCATAGAGGACGGATCGCGGCGAGACACCGGAGAACTTCGCGTCGTAAGTCCCGACCACCGATACCTTGGCGGGCAGCGCATCACCTGCGGGTCCGGAAACGCGAACGCTGATTCTTGCCGGGGGCGTTGATCGCGTGACGAGCGCCGTCGTCTGGCCTTCGCGAATTGAGAAGTCTTCGAAGTTCGTAATCGGTCGCCCTTTCGCGAGTACGCGAAAACTGTACTCACCCGGTTCCAAATTGCCGGCGAAGTAACCACCGTTGCGAACGTCATACTGACTGAATGGCCTTCGGTATCCGCTCGCTGCGTCGCGCTGAAACACGACCACGCTCGCGCCATCTGCAGCAGCGCCTGTGCCTTCATCGAAAACCTGACCGCTCATGCGGCCGGTCTTGTTGCCACGCACCACGTTGATCTGATCGACGAGCGAACCGACGTCGCCCCCACCGACAAAGAAGTAGCGAACCGTTTCGAACGACTCACCCGGCTTGAGCTCTGGTGGCGCGTTTTCGTAGAAGAGTCCGACAAACGAACTCGCCGAAAGCACTGTCATGATCGAGTGCTTCGTGACCGGGCTGCGACCGCCGTCATCGTAGTAGCTCTTCTTGTTCCAGGCGTAGTTGCGATCGCTGTCGGCGAGAGCCAGCCCGTAGCTCGTTTGGTTGCCACGCGACGCAATGAAATCGGTCGCAAACCCAGGAAAAGCTGGCCAATCGATGCCCTTGTTGTACGCGTCTTCGAGACCGAAGCGGAGATCGAACCCGACGCCTGGAATGAACACTTCGCTTGTTGCGCCGTAGAGCGCGACCTCGGCTACGGGCACCGTGAAGCCCTCGAGTGGAAGCCCGAGAACACCGAGCAGCTGTTGCGCGTCTTTACCGGGGAACATCAAGGTGTCGTTGCTGATGTTCTTAACGTTGAATCGCAACGTGAGGTGCGAGTCGCCAGGTCTCAATTCGTAGCTATTGGTGTACCGAATGCGCGGTGAGCTATTCGCGTTCTGAAAGTCGACGTTCGAACCCGCGATCGCGCGATTGAGCACTGCAAGCATCTCGAGAAAATCGCCCGCAGTGCCGGTCGCCTCAATGCGAGCGGTACCATCGGCGGATCCATCGGAAGCGACGCGCACCGAGTTGATGTCTGCGGCTTGCAAGAAGAAGGCGGGGAACAGCTCGCCAAAGTTGTCGAAACCAACCGGTGTACCGCTAGAGCCCTCTTCGGACGGCCTTCGCAGATCGGCATCGATGAGGCTGCCTCCGTAGACACCGAAGCCACGAGAAAAACCGGGCTTCTGGATGATGACGCGAATCTTTTCGTTCTCGATCAGGTAGTCGCCGACTTCGCCGAGCGCGCGTTCACCACCGACAAGATCACGACGCGATTGCACGACGCGTGCGGTCGCTTGAGGCACGGCCGAACTGCACCCTGCCCAAGCTGCCGCGAGCACTGACGCAAGACCGAGCAAACCGAGTACACGCCTCATGATGCTTCCTCACTCAGAAGACGATTTGTGCAAGCGCCTCGAACCGGTTGTTGTCGAGCGCGCGCGCCGCAGGCTCGACCGTGAACGTGTAGTTGAGCCAGAGAGAGAGCGGCAGCTTCTCGCCGCGAACTCTCACGCCAACGGTATGATAGTCGAGTTTGAAGGCGTCGTAGTCGAGACCTGCAACAGCGCCAGTGCCCGCCCACGGGTGAAAGTGCGCGTACCGGTAGGCCGGAGTGAGATGCACGTACGGCAACTCCACCGTGTACCCCAGCTGCGCATGGTAGGCCTGCTTCGTCTGGGCAGCACTGCCGACGGTCGGAAATGTCGTCTTAACCTGCACGAATTGACCCATCGCCTCGAAGCCGTTGAACTTCACGACCGCGTCCGCTGAAAAGCCAAGATCGTTCTCGTCATAGAAGTTCGGAGGCGTTCCCACTGTGCGCGGATTGTAGACGACACCGCCCCCAAGCCTTACGTAACTGCCGTAGCCCAATTCGAGACGGCCAATGACGCCGAGCTTGCTGTTGTCATCGAGCATCTGATTGGAACCGTTGCCATTCATCAAGGTCGCGAAGTACGAGAGGTGCAGCTCGCCTCCGAGGTTAATCGGCTTGGCTGGAGACAACATGATGCCAAGCTGGCGATCGAGCGCGACACCAGCCTGCTGAAAGCCGCGACCCACTAGTACACCTTCTTGACCAAGTGCTCTTGAGGCAAAGAGCAAGTCTTGGGTTCCGCGCAGCTCTTCCTCGGCAAAAGCAGCTTTAAACTGACCGAGCTGGATGCCCAGAAAGGGTACGGGGTCGTACCGAATGAACGCGTCGCGCAAACGGAAGTCGAGGTGGCCGAGCGGCGTGTTCACGCCCTGCTGAATGTCGGACGCCCCTTCGGCGGCGATGCGAAAGCTGAGGTGGTACTCGGAGTTGCCGCCTTCGATGCCCACGCGTGCGCTCTCGAGCAGGAAGCCGTTGTTCGCCCCAACGAAGTTGAAACGTGCATCCTTCTGCACATTTTCATAACCCGCGCGGACGTAGCCGTAGACACCGACTTCCCACGGTGACTTGGGCTCTTCCTTTGGCGCCTTGGGATCGGTCTTGGCGTCTGGTTGGGGCTCTACCTTCTTGGCATCACGCGAGCGCCGCATGTCGGCGAGCCCTTCGCCATCACGGGCAGCGTGAGCGAGCGTTGGAAATGCAGCGAGAACCGAAAGCGCAAATGCGGCGTTCTGTAGCTTCACGGCCTAAGCATCGCACCAACACGCAGCAGGGTGAAGTACGCGCCTAAGGAACCGACCGCGTAGCCCACCCACATGGGCGGACTCTTCATCACGCGCTCTCGCATCGGCGCAAATCGAGCCAGGGCCGCGATCGCAGCCAAGAGGACCACGAAAGCGAGCTGACCGACTTCGACCCCCAGGTTGAACGAGACCAGCGCCGTCAGCAATTGTGACTTAACAAGTCCGATTTCGCGCAACCCCGACGCGAAACCTAGCCCATGAACCAAACCAAAAACGAAGGCGAGTGGAATCAACCGGCCGCTGCGACTTCGCACAACGTCAACGCCAAGCAGCACGAGGCTCAGGCCAATCCACACTTCCGCAAGTGCGGGCCGAATCGACATGAGACCCAAGCTCGCAAGGGCGAGCGTGATCGAGTGCGCAATCGTGAACGCGCTCACCGCAAGGACGAGCTTCTTTCGACTCTCGGCGAGCATGTAGAGGCCCATCACCACGAGTAAGTG
>CAMBEV010000261.1 GCA_945865595.1 Nannocystis exedens
TCCGCAAACTGCGGGGCAGCCTTCGCAGCAACATCCTCGACATGGGCCTCAGAACCTGACGATGCAACCGGCGGGGCTGCGGTTGCCACGTGCGCGGGCACAGCGTGCACCTGAGGCGCTTGCCTGCACGCACAAAGCAAAAACACACCGACCCATCGCCAACGCAGGTCACATCGGAACGCCTTCCTCCCACCTCGACCGTAACTAATCCGCATGAATATACACGAAGGTTCCGGGTTCCTCATTCGTCGCGGCGGCGCCATGCCACGTATCGGGAACGCGTGGGCTCGTGTGCTGAAAAATGTACAGCGCATCGCGTGGCGACAGGTTGATACATCCGTGGCTCTTTGGCTGACCGAACGCGTCGTGCCAGAACGCACCGTGTAGCGCGTAGCTTCGTTCGAAGAACTGCACGTACGGAACGTCATCAATGCGGTAGCGCGGGTCGGGCTTGTCGGTGCCTTCAGCGGCCGGTTGCTCTTCGGCCTTCATGCGCGCCGAAATGTGCTTCATCTTGATACGAAATAGGCCGCGCACGGTGCTCTTGGTGGTTTCGGAATTTTGCGCGCCGTCGACGCCCGTCGAAACGAGCGTCGTGAACACGGGTTCTTTGCCGCGGTAGAGCGTGAGCACCTGCTTCTGAATGCTCACGTCCATCCATTCGTCAGCCTCGGTTACCCCTTGCGGCAACTCGGCTGCCTTGACCGCTCGCGACACTTGCTTCGCGCGTACGAGATACCGCATTCCTACTTCGCCGCCCTCGGGAGGATGGATCAATTCGTAATACTTCTCGTTACCAAGTACAATTTCGGTTTCTGAAACTTCGGCCGACTGCTGCACGGCGAGCTCGAGTTGCGTCACGCGTGCACCTCGCCTTCCCGTGCTCGCCTGCCAAAGGCGCGCAGGTTTCCAGGCGGGCCAAACGATCGGCAGATGAACGCCGTCCCTGCCGGCCTCAGCGAGCTCAATACCGTGGAACTCGGTAAGCTTGGCAATGCGCATGCGATCCGCCGGGACGATCAAATGCTCGGTCGTGATGAAGTATGCACGTTCTTCGTGTGCGAAAATTCCGAGAAACGAAATGCGCATGCCTGGCCAAGACCTGGCCGCAACGAGCGCCTGCTTTGACAGCTTGATGCCCGCGAGGTTCTCGAGCGCGCCACCACTTCCGAGCGGCGCGGGCGGACCATTCGTAGGCAGCGGAGGTTCGGGCCAGCGCTTTCGTTCAGAAAGTTTACGACGTAGGCGCGCGAGGGACTCGGTCTTTACGGATACGTTACCTTCAACGTTACGAATATCTTCCCTCGTCGGAAGCCGAACGTAAAACGGCGCTCCCCATGACGTTCCATACGTGTACGGCAAGGGTTCCGTGCGCTTCGGCGGCCCGGAGCGTCCGATTGCCACGGCCTGTTGATCCATGTCGAGCGTGACCCCCTCACGCCCCACGCACACAAAGCCACGCGGCTGAACTGCATACCATCCGCCCACACAACCCACGCCCTCGACCTTTTCGACAGAGCGCTCCAAGGCCGCTCCGACCCTCAAGTACCCGAGCTTCGTGGCGTCGGGCGCGGGTTGCGCGTAGATGAAGCTCTGAAGTTCCAATGTCGAAAGAACCGGAGGCGTCTGCCTTGCAGTCGCCAAAACGTTTGGGGCGCCTCCATCGCCCGCATCCGCCGCGCCATCGAACACAGCCGCGCTGTCCGTCGCTGAATCGGTCTGGCTGCCGCGCCCGAGTCCGCAGGCAAGCGGGATGGCAACGACGCAAGGTCCAAAGACCCGGTAGGATAGCGAACCGGCTTTGATGAGTACCATTGGGGAGCGTTATCGCATCGTGCGCCTCCTTGGCAAAGGAGCGATGGGCTCCGTCTACGAAGTTGAACGAGACGATGGCGTGCGCCTCGCCCTCAAGGTGCTCACGCTCGGCAAGAGCAACGCCGATGAGCGCCGTGCACGATTTGTTCGAGAGGCGGAGATTTGCGCACGATTGCGACATCCGCACCTCGTTTCTGTCCTCGACCACGGCCTCGATCCCGCAACCGGTGAGCCCTTCTTGGTGATGCCACTTCTCGAGGGAACGGACCTCGGCGAGTGTCTCGCCCTCGAGTCGCCACTCGCTCCCAACGTTGCCGCCGCGATTGCCTACCAGGCTGCGTTGGGATTGCAGGCTGCACATGATGCGGGCGTCGTGCATCGCGACCTCAAGCCGTCCAATTTGTTTCTGCGGCGTCGTGAGGACCAATGCGTTGAAGTGCTCGTTACCGATTTTGGGCTCGCAAAGGACCAAACGTCGCTCGAGGCCCTTACCCGCAGTGGCGCGTTCATGGGGACCGCCGCATACGTCGCACCCGAGCAAGCCTCAAACGCGAAGCACGTCGACTTGCGCGCCGACATTTGGAGCTTGGGCATGACGGTGTACCACATGCTCGCAGGGAGGCCTGCGTTCACCCAGGCGGGTTCATTTGTAGCGCTAGTGTTACAAATTACGGGCAGCAAGGTCCCCGCGCTTCAAGCGGTTGCGCCATGGGTAGACCCAGAACTTGCGCGACTCGTCCACGCATCGCTGGTGCGAAACCCTGAGGATCGCGTACCAACAGCCACGGAGTTCATGATCTCGATCGACCTTGCTACGGGTGGCGTCGCAAGCGCGATGCGGCTTACTGAAGCGGCGCTCAGAGCACTGCCCGCCGTAGAACGCGCGGTGGCTGCGCCTGTAGCGAAGCTCCCGACTTCGTTCGTCGACCTGCTTCGAAATTGATCGTCGCCAGTTGCGTTTTGAGCTCAATTGAGACGCAAGCTCATCCGCACGAAGCTGGACGCGGAGTTAATCACCGTCATACTATTTCCGTAGTGGAAGACGGAAACGCGCCACCATCTGAACCTGTACGCCCCGCCGCCGATCCGCTCGTGCGGTTACCGACGTTGCTGCACGATCTTGGCAATCCGCTCACGGCCATCACCACGAACGTCGAGTTTTTGCGCGACCTTGTGGGTGATCTGTCCAACCTACCCGCGAGCCAGGTCGAGCTCATGCGTGAGGTCCTCAACGAAATCGGACAGAGTGCCACTCGCATGCGTGAAATCACGCGTGACTTGCGCGAACTCACAGCGCCCGCGTCTGAATCGCGCCTTGCCTCCAACGACAGGCCAGACCTCGTGAAGGCCCAGCCACGCGATACGCGCGAGGGACCGCGAATTCGTAACGCGAGTGGATCAGAGATAAAGTAGGACGCCTGTGGCGGAGACGTTCCCTGCTTTTGCAATCGCTTCAACGTAGAGCTCAACCTGTGCCTCGTACGCTGCGCGCTGTGCGCTTGACGCTTCACCGGTTTTGAAATCGATGACCGTCCAGCCCGATGCCTCGCCGAACGCGAGATCGACTACGCCTTCGACGATGCCGCCGTCCGGGAGCGGCATCGCAAGGCCCACTTCGCGGCGAACATCGATTGCCGAACGCGCCCTGACGAGCAGAGGATGAAGCAGTGCACGCTCGACGACCGACGCTGCGGCGGCTTGTTCGTCAGGAGGTACACCGACCATGCCCGACACCCATTGAACGTGCTCGGCAATCGTTGCGTGATCCGCATCGAGCGGAACGCGCGCCATCACTTCGTGGACAAGGGTACCGAAGCCCCGTCCGCGCACGGCCACAAATGCGTCATCACGCGTTACATATTCCGACGCCACCTTGCCGGGCGCAGCCCCCGAGAACTCTGTAACTGAGAGCTCTGTAACCGTCACCACGCGGCGCGATGGAATCGAACCTTGCGCAAGAGCCGCGGACCTCCGCTCAACCCAGGCTGCGTAATCGGTCGAACTCGACGCGACCGACCCGCCTGCAACCAACATCGATTCTTGTCGCAAGATGTGATCACTTTCGACCCCTAACGACAGCGCATGCGTGTCCCACCACACGACGCCGAAGCTTTGCCTTCGATGCAAACCCGGGCTCACGATCGGGCCCTCTGCGTTGCGCACCGTGAGCGGCCTATCTGTCACTCCACGTGCAGCGAACGCTGGAACACCTGGGCACGGTTTTGAACCCAGGCGTTCGTGCTCGGCCGGCGAGAGCGCGCGCGACAGGGGCTCAACCCAGCCAAGAAGTCCAGGCTCGTGCGACTCGCCGATGCCGGGCACCACCAACAAGTCGCGGGCGCGCGTCGCCGCAACGTAGAGAAGACGCAGGGCCTCAGCCGCATCTGCCGCGAGCACGTCGGCCGAATGGGCGCGAAGCTCTTGAGGAACGCAGTTCGCGAGCGCAACTGCGCATAGTTTTCGGTCGGTATCGACGAAGCGCGAGGGCTCACGATGCGTCGCATTCGCCGTAGGATCGGCGAGGATCACCACCGGAAACTCGAGGCCCTTCGCCTTGTGTGCCGTCATCATGCGCACACCCTCAGCCGCGTCTTCGACCACGGTTGCGTCGCCGATGACGCCGCGCTCCCGATCGCGAAGCATCTGGTCGACAAAGGAGCGAAATGAAGTCGCGCCCGCCCGCTCAAACCGCCGGGCCATGTCGAGCACGCGCAACAGATTGCCGAGCGCCTGTTCACCCGTCGGCCATATGGCGACCGAGGCGTGCGCGCGAACCGCCTCAAGCAGAGCGCTCACCGTATCCGCAATAGGTCGCTGATTTCGACTGCGATGCAGCGTGCCCAGTATCGCAAGCGCTCGGGCGATGGGTGCGCTCTCGCCAGCTTCGTCAACCGTCGGAACATTGGTCGGACTGAGGCCCTTCCACGCGTCCCGTGCCACCAGTAGCGTATCGTCGGACAGCGCGAAAAACGGGCCTCGCAACGTGGCGTAGACGGTGAGTTCGTCACCCGGCCACTCGATCGCTACGAGCGCATTCAAGAGAGCGCCGACCTCCTCACGCAGGAAAAACGAACGCCCACCCACCAAAACGTGCGGGATGCGCCGTGCCTCGAGCGCGCGTACGTAATCACGCGTGACGTCTTGCCCACCGGACGACATGCGCTTGAAGAGCAAGCAAATGTGCCCAGGCGCGATCGGAATTTGCGAACCGTCGCGCGCCTCGATCGTCCACCCGCTTTCGTGCACGAGCCAAGCGACGTACGCCGCCACCGCATCGGCATAGCTTTTCTTGATGGCCTCTTTGGTCATCTTCGGCGCCCACCGCGCGTCTGCGGGTTGGTCACCGTACGGATTGGGGGTGGGCAGCACCACGAGACTCGGTCTCTCACGTGAAGAGTGCCGCGCGGGCACAAGTGCCACGTACTCGGCTTGGTGACCTTCGGTATCGCGCACCATCAGCGATTCGAAGGTCGCATTGACGGCCGCAACGATTGCCGGAGACGAGCGAAAGTTGGTGGTCAAGTGAACGACCCGCGCACCGTCAGCCACCAGACGCGCTTTGATGCGGTAATAGAGCCTGACGTCCGCCCGACGAA
>CAMBEV010000262.1 GCA_945865595.1 Nannocystis exedens
GGTAGAAGAACCAACTCGGAACCTCGCCCAGGTGCACCTGCGCCTTCATCAGCTCTGTGGCGATGAGGTTCTCGAACACGGCACCGCGCAACGGATGGGACGCCAGCTGGTCTGCCTCGCGGATGCCAAGCAGCCAGCAGAGCAGGCCGGTGTCCCAGAAGTAGACCTTGGGCGTCTTCACTTCGCGTTTTCCCAAGCTTGCGAACCAGGGCTGCAGGCGAAACGTCACGTAGGTCGTCTCGAGCACGTTCAACCATGACTTGATCGTGGCGTGGCTGACACCGACATCGGCGCCAAGCTGTGCGAGGTTGAGCAGCTGTCCCGCCCGCCCCGCGCACAGGCGAAGAAACGACTGGAACGTGGCCAAGTCCATGACCTGCAGGACCTGGCGGACGTCGCGTTCGACGTAGCTCGCGGTATACCCGGCCAGCCACGCGCTGAGATCGTGGCCGCGATCCGCTGGGCCTGGGTAGCCACCACGAAACGCGGCATCGAACCACGTGGGCGGTTCTCCCGCGAGCTGCACCATCTCGGCGATCGAGAAGGGCAGCAGGTTGAGGATGGCCGTCCGTCCGGCAAGCGACTGCGTGACCGCCTGCATGAGCAATAAGTTGTGGGAACCGGTGAGGATCCATCGACCTGGGACAGGGTGTTCGTCGACGTTTTCTTGCAGGTATGACAGCAGGCCCGGGCATCGCTGAACTTCGTCCAGGATCGCACCCTCCGGCACGGAAGCGAGAAAGCCGCGCGGGTCAGACGTGGCAAATTCGCGTGCGTCCAATGACTCGAGCGTGATCCTGCGTTTTTCGGGAAAGGCGAGCCGGCACAGCGTGGTCTTGCCCGACTGGCGCGGTCCGGTCAGGGTGATCACCGGAAAGGTTGCAGCGCGGCGGAGCAGCGTCGGCATCAGCGTGCGCGGGACGGTCACCTCTTTCTAAATGGCCAATCTTCCGAAATTTGTCAATGCGATTTGCGTATTTACAGAACATGCCGGGGGGCCTGCGTGCCCGCGGGAGGACTTGGGTTGCCATCTTGAGGCACAACACCCGGAGTGTTAGCAGCAAGCAGATGAAGACTCTGTATCTTGGCTTGACTCTGCTCGTGGGCTGCGGCGCTCGCACCAGCCTGAGCGATTCAATCGCAAACCGGACCGCTCCAGACGACGCGTCCGTCAACTTGGTTGCCCTTTCGGGGTGCGAGTCACGCGGTTCGGTACCGCTCGCGAATCGGCTTCCGGACGTGACGCTGTTCAGCACGAATCGGTGCGGCGATGTTGGCTTCTACGATTCAGTCAACCATCGGGTCGGCATTCTGCGCGCGGGCGAAGAGGCGTCCGCAACCGTACGCGTGGATGGCGACGTGACACGGTTGAGCGTTTCAGCTGACGGCGAATATCTCTTCTTCATCGGCAGCCAGAGCCAACTGGTGCTCTTCGACCGCAAGGCGAGCGGCACGCGCATGCTGGAAGCCAACCCGTGGCCGGTGGCTATTGGGTGGCTCGCGGTCGGAGCGAAGCCGCACTACTGGATACGGCGTGAAGGCCCTGAGTCACCAGACCTCAGCGTTTATGACGTCACAAGCGACGCCCGCGCGGCTTCGCTGACTGCGAACCGCACTCCGATGTTCAGCAGCAGCGGGGATTGGCTCTTTGTCCCTGGCGACAATACGTCAGACACAACGTCAACTCTATTGACTGCATCTCTCGGATGGAAATCGAGCGCTGTGACCAGCGAGCGGCCGGTCGCCACAGAGAGGCAATCGGTGTCAACCGAGTGGCGGCAGCCGACGGGCGTGGGCCGATGGCTCATCGCGCAACACACTCTCCGCGAGCCGTGCGGCGACACCTTCTGCGAGCGCGCCTATAACGTACAGGCCGTCGATACGAAAACCGCGAAGTCGATCACCAGAAAGTACGATGGCATTAGCCCTGGCGCCCTATCGCGTAGGACCCGAGAGCTCACCTTGGGTGCAATCGCCCACAACGTGGATTTCAAGACCGCGTGGCTGTTCGACGAGAACGGAAACGAAACGACGATCCAGGGGACGGTCCTCGACGGTGCAGCCAATGGCGGCCGATGGCTGGTGCAGCGGGGCGAGGCTGTTCTCGTCCTCGACACCGCCAGCACTGTGATCAAAGATCTGGGTCGAGTCGTCGCAACGAAGCTGTCGCGCGACGGTCGTTATGCCGTGACCACGCGTTATGCCGGATGCACGCGGAGGGGCAATTCGTGCATCAACCAGTACTCGGAAGTCTCTCTAATCAATTTGATTGACAATATTTCGCCCCGCACACTTGGCTGGTTCGAGGGCGCGATCACGAGTCACTGGGTCTCCGATAGCGGCCATGCGCTCGTGTACGGCACTCGTTTCGTTAGCCCGCCCAGCGAGACGGTCGCGCCTCCGGTCGAACGAGCACGCTTCTTGATCGATGCGAACGGCGCGGTGCTCGGCCGTTGGAACGACGACCGGGGCGTATTCCTTGCGACCGCCAGCGATGGCGCGGCATTTCTCTCTGCACGGTTCGATGCCGGGCGCACCACGATCGCACGCACGCGGCCCGGGATCGGAGAGACTGAGATCGCAAGCGATCCGATGGGCCAAGCGCCTACCTTTGAGATCGCCCCAAAGAACAAAGATGGCGTCTCGAATGCCGTCATCGCTATCGAGGTCGGCGATAAACGCCGAGCATTCAATGTATGGACGGGCGTGCCAAGCCTGTGAGGCGGGACTAAGCTCGTCGCCATGCGCTCACCGACCCGTCGCACGGTTGCTGCCACTCTCGTCGCCATTGCGGTGGCGTGCGGGGCACGTACCGGGCTCTATGGTCCCGACATGGCCGACGCAGCGGATGCCTCCCTCTCACGACCACGGGACGGCGGGCCGCTCGACGTCTCGGTCGACTGCGGCAGTCCGAGCTATTGCGCCGTGGGCGAGCCCGGCTTCATCTACAAATGTAACCAGCGCATTTACCAATGTGGCTCGCTTGAGCGTTGTCAGCAGCGGGTCAACGGAGCCGAATGCGTGAACCCCTGCGCTGACAGCCTTGGCAACGACACGTCGAACGGCTGCGACTTCTACGCGGTGAACATCGACACGACCCCGCAAGCCACGGGCGCTTGCTTCGCAGTCTGGATCGTCAACCAATGGGACAGCGGCGAGCCCGCACGACTCGAAGTCAGCCGCGGCGGGGCGAAGTTGCCCCTTGATCAGTTCGCGCGCATCCCGACCGGCACTGGCACAAACGTGACGTACGCCGCGTTCGACTCGAATGCAGGTCTCGCAAAAGATCAAGTAGCTGTACTATTTCTCGCACGCGATCCGGCCGCCGAAAGCGATCCCGACCCGTCGGCCCCGCGCAGACTCGCGGGCTGCCCCGTGGGCGTCACCCCAGCCTTTGTCGGCGACCCGGCTGTGCATGGAACTGGCGTGGGGACCGCGTTTCACATCACCTCAAACGTCCCGGTTGTCGCCTATCAGATGCTTCCGTTCGGTGCGGGGCGCGCGCGCGTTACCTCGGCCACGCTGCTGCTGCCTTCAAACGTCTGGGGTGACAACTACGTCGCCGTCAACGCATACCCCAAGCCGACGAACTTCAGCGAGGCGCGCCTCGGCCCCACCATGGCGATCATCGGCAAGGAGGACGGTACCCAGGTGACTGTCCTGCCAAAAGTCGCCATCAAGAGCGGCGGAGGGCTCGCGGGCAGTGCGGCCGGCGTCCCCATCACCTACAGCGTCGACAGAGGGCAGTACCTGCAATTTACACAGGACGCCGAGCTCACCGGCAGCGCGATTGAAGCGACGAAACCCGTCGGACTCATCGGCGGCGCGACGCTTATGAACGTCCCGGTCGGAAGGCGGCGCGCAGACACCGCTCATCAAATGATCCCGCCCATTCGTGCACTCGCGAATGAGTATGTCGGAGTGCGCTACCGCAGTCGCGACTCGCGCACCGAAGAAACGGTGCCGTGGCGATTCGTCGGTGTCGTTAACGGTACCACGTTGAGTTACGAAGGCGTCCCACCCACCAACGCTCCCACCGCTATCGGCGCGGGCCAGCTCGTCGAAGCCAATGGGGCTGGGCCTTTCGTCGTTCGCAGCCAGGACAATGATCACCCGTTCTACGTCGCGTCATACATGACAGGAGGCGAGCCGTATGATGGTGAAGGCGACTCCGAGTTCGTCAATGTGATCGCGCCGCAGCAGTACGTCGGACGGTACACCTTCTTTACGGATCCGACTTACCCAGAAACGAACCTGGTCATCGTGCGCAAGCGCGATCCGGAGGCCGGCGTCTTCCCCGACGTAACCCTAGATTGCGCAGGGAGGCTCACATCCTGGGTCGGCATCACTGGCTCGACCACCTATCAGTACGCACGGTTCGATCTCTCGAGTGGCAACTTCGTCGGACAGAACGGATGCAACAACGGTGTGCACGTCATCGACTCGAGCATCGCAGGCGCCAATCCGCCACGCGACGGACTCATCGGAGTGACGGTGTGGGGATGGGGCGGGCCTGCAACCTATGCTCCGGCCGACAACGAAGCCGATCCGCGATTCACGCGATGGGTGAGTTACGGATACCCGGCGGGGGTCAATCTCCCCGCTCTCAACACAGTCAAGTTTCTTGCCCGATAATGCGACAAACGCGCGCGTTTACAGGTCGGTCAGCAAGGTCGTGAGCACGTAGTCCGCCGCGAAGATGGCGACGATGCTCGACACGACAGCCTTTGCGGTGGCTTCACCGACGCCGCGCGCTCCACCCGACGCGTGAAAGCCCTTCTTGCAACAGATCACGCTCAACATCAAACCGAACACGGCGCTTTTGATGAGGCACATGCGCACGTCGGGCACATGGACGAACTGTTGCACTTTGGCGATGAATTGCCCGGGGTCGATTCCCTGCCAGACCACAGCGACGACGTACGCGCCACCCATGCCCGCGAGGCCAAAGCAGACGGCAAGAAGCGGCAGCATCAGCACGGTGCCCAGCATGCGTGGCACGACCAAATATTGAACGGGACTCACGCCCATCGTCGTGATCGCGTCGATCTGCTCGGTCACCCGCATGTTGCCGAGCTCGCTCGCCATCGTGCTGCCTGCGCGCGCGGTAACCACCACCGCCGCGAGCACTGGCGCGAGTTCACGAGCGAGAGCAATCGCGACGACACCGCCGACCATATTCTCAGCGGAGAACTGCCGAAATCCGAGGATCGTGCTGACGGTGAAGGCCATGCCCGTAAACATGCCCACCAAGAGAACAATGAATGTCGAGCCGACTCCGATGAAGTCAACCGCATTGACGAACTGCGCCACACGAAACGGCGGCCGAAAGAGCCACGCTATCGCCGATCCGCCGAGCATCACCGTCGCCCCAAGATCGTCGAGCAGCGCAAGCGCTG
>CAMBEV010000263.1 GCA_945865595.1 Nannocystis exedens
GCAGCGATCAGCAACGCGCGACAGGAGCACTCGCGCCTTCCGTCTCAGTGCTGCGGCCGTTGCGCCAGGCCAACGAAGCATCGCGTCGCATACTTCCTTGGGCGCGGTGCGGCTCAGCACATCGCCGAGCAAGAGTGCATGCGGCGAAGGTTCGGAAAGTACCTTGACGGCCTCGCCAAGCGCAGGCCTCGCGCACCGCTCGAGCTGATGCCGCGCGCGTGTGGCGACAGTGCCCCTCGCGCGAACGCTCAGCTTCGCCATGGGCGAGATGAGCGCTTCGCATAACATCGCGCTGAGGGCCCCTTCGACATGGGTCAATAAACGCTCTGGTATGTCGTTCATGCGGGCGTCCAGGGCAACAGCGCCTTGCGTACCGAACACCCGGAGCGCCTCTGCTGCCTCGATCGCATCGCGATCGGATGCGACGATAAGCGCCGCGAGGTCGGATGGCGTCGTGGCACGCTCAAAGAGCGCAGGGTGCGCAGAGGCGCCATGAAGCTCGACAGGCACGGCTGCAACAAGTGACCAACACGTGCTCATCTCGGCGGCGGGTAACGCTGCGACGACCTCGGTTGCGCCCTTCGGAAGCGCGAGCCGGTAGACCGACTTTCGGGACGCAAGCCACAGCGACCGCTCGACCGGTGCGGGCGCAAACGTTAGCCGCAGGCGCTCGATAGCGAGCTTTGGTGCATGTAGGGTGACAAATTCGCCCTGCGCCAGGTTCGCGCTGCCTCCGGGCGCGCGCGCAACCTCGTTACTGCTGCCGGAAGTGGGAGTGAGAATAGTAACAGATGCGGTTGCAAATGGCGCACCGTGCACCGTTGCCAGTGCGTTCGCCGCGCGAAGTTTTGACAAAGGTGCGGGCGCGGTTTGGACGAAACGTGTGCCCCTAAGGGTGCGCGTGGCCAAAGGCGAGGGATCGGGTTCTCCACACACGCGTGTGTCGTCGCGTAGCGTTGCAAGATCGACGCGTGTCGGATCAGAGGTCTCCCCGATAAACGTCAGCAAGACACCCGCGCGCTCTCCCGGATCGCCGACCAACCCGGTGACGCCCGCGAACACGGGGGACGATGCCCCATGAGCGATGATGGACTCGAAGCGCGCGCCCGTGCGGGCGAGCGTGATGTGCTCGAACGCCCGCCCCTCAAAACGAAACGTGCGGTGCGCGATCTCGGCCTTGCCTAGGTCTGCCAGTGGGACGCGGGCCATGGCGCAGGTGGTCGCGCACGACCGCATCGTGAGCTCGTTCGTGGCGTGGTCACGCGCCACCTCCACGTCACCCGCAAGCGCGCTTCGGGCGACAAGCCAAGCGCCGCCAACCGCCATCAGAAAAAAAGACCGGGAAAACAGCTGCATTCTACATCTGTCGCTTTTTTGGCCCCAAGCAACCACCCATGAGATTCCCCAAGGCCTAGTGCGTCGCTCGTTCGTGTCCTTGGGCTTCGGCTGCGTCATCGTGGGGGCAAGCCTTCTCGCTTACCGCAATTGGCGTCCCAAAGTGCCGGTATTACCAGTCGAAGGGCAACCTTCGCACGATGCCGTGAGAGTTGAACGTTCGGTGCGCGCGGCCGTCAGTTTTGCGGGGCTCGATCTGGCGCGCCTCGGCGTTGACGACGGAGGCGTGACGTCGGCCCTCGCCGAAGGCGGGACCGCGCGTCTCACGCTCGACCCCGAGCTGCAGTCGACCACGCAGCGCCTCCTGAAGAGCTACCACTTGCCCGAAGCGGCGGCCGTTGTCGTCGAAGTCGCGACCGGCAAGGTGCTTGTCTATGCCTCACACCTCGAGCGTGGCCCCTCGCGCGATCTGTGCGCGGAGGCTACAGCGCCAGCGGCGAGCGTCTTCAAGGTGATTACGGGAGCGGCTCTCGTCGAGCACGCAAAGCTCTCGGGGGACACTCGCCAGTGCTACTCCGGGGGCGAGCAGCGCATCAGCGAGCGTGACCTCACGGACAATCCGAAGCGCGATCGATGGTGCACCAACTTGACGACTGCGATGGGCCGCAGCATCAACACGGTGTTCGCGCGCCTCGCGCAGAAGCACTTGCCGCCGCAGACGCTCCTCGCCACCGCGCGCAAGTTCGGCTTTGGCGAGTCCGTGCCATTCGACGTGCCTACGCAACCGAGCGCATTACAAATTCCCGACGACCCGCTTGAGTATGCGCGCACGGCGGCAGGCTTTTGGCACAGCACGCTTTCGCCCCTGCACGCGGCGTGGATCAGCGCGACGATCGCACGCGGCGGCGAAGCGATTCGGCCGTACGTCGTCGCAGAGGCGCGTGACTCAATGGGCCGCGCCTTCTATCGCGCGGAGACGAGCTCGAGTGTGCGTCGATTTGTCAGCCCGGATGGTGCGCGGACGCTGACCACGATGATGGAATCAACCGTGCGTGAGGGTACGTGTTTCAAGGCGTTCCATGACGCAAAAAAGCGATCGTTCTTGCCGGGCATCAGCGTCGCCGGAAAGACGGGCACGTTGACCGACGCACAAACGAATCGGTATTTTACCTGGTTCTCCGGCTTCGCGCCCTCTAAGCCGCTCCGGCAGGGCGTCCCGCAAATCGCGATCGCCGTGCTGGTCGTCAACGACCCGAATTGGCAGGTCAAGGCGAACGTGGTCGCACGCGATGTCCTGCGTGCGTACTTTGCATCGCGCGGGGTTGCCAAGGTCACCATGCCGTCGGGCCTTCCCCCTTCACGAAAGCGAGCCGCTCGCAAGCGCCCACGAGACTCCTCGCGTGATCCTTAGTTTCGCTAGCTGTGTCGACGCCGTATTTCTACAGAGCCGCTAATGACACCCAACGTGAGAACTCGCCAACGGATCTTGGTCTCGAAAGTTCGTTCCGTCGAAGATATGGATCACAACAAACGGCTTGCTCTTCATGCACATGCTGTGAGGCGAATCGACGTCGAGCTCGCTTGTCGTCATGAGCATGCCACTTGAGTTGCGCTCAAACGTGATCGACAAGGTGCGTTTCCCGACCCGCGCGTAAGAGGGGCGTCGCGGACCACCGGGTGTGTCGTCGTCGTCCCATCTCTCTTCGATCACACCCTCTGCAACCGGGTGTGGCTTGGTCGGTATCCGAAGCGACACAAGTTGCCATCGGGACTGACGCGGCTTCGCTTGAGTTTGGCTTGTGATCAAAATGGCCGGCCATGCGAGCTTCGCCTTGGGCTCGTCGAAGGTGAGCGTCTGCCAAGAAGGCTGCGTGAGAGGCACGTGTGTGAGCGGTGCTTCGAGATCGACTGCGACTAGTGGCGCAAGTTCGCTCGTCGCCAGGCCCAGGTGCACTCGGTAGAGACACCATTGCAGCGCACACTTTGCGTAGATTGCGACGCCGGGATAGGTCCACTTGCCGGAGGCGCCACGATGGCGTCCGACAACGAACCCGGGCGTGTCGGGATTTTTTGGCAATCGATAGACCTTCGCGGCAACGACGGCCTGCTCCTTTACCTGAAAAGCGATCGCATACTCTTTGCGCGCAACGGCATCAGGCGCGTCGGCGTAGGCCGCCCGCGCCATCATGTGCACAAGGGCGAGCGTGAGGGCAGACAAGCGCATGACGTCGGTTGACGTCCCAGACTGCTGCGCGATCTACGAGCATCGCGGCTTAGCGTCAGCAAACTACCCCTCGAGGCCGAGTTCTTCGCGGCTTGCCTTGTTGCGTGCTTCTGCACGTTGAAGGGCAGGCCGCGCACCCAGTCGTTCGGCATACGCAGCAAACGAGGGACGATGTTCGATTAGCTTGAACGCGAGCATGTAGCGGACGGTGCCACCAAAGACGACGTCGGCCATCGAGAACTCTTTGCCAAGCACAAAGTCCCGGTTGCCGATCGCGCTCTCAATCGATGCGATCATCGCATCGTACGATCCCCACCCGGCTTGACCTTCTTTGTAAGTCCACCCGGCCATCTTCGCCATCGACGCAGGCTCAATAACGGATGGAGCAAATAACGACCATCGCAAGTAGGTGCCGCGCGCAGGATCATCCACGCGAGGCGCGAGGCGACCGTACGCATATTTGTCTGCGAGGTAGAGCGCGATAGCCGCAGACTCGGTCACAACCTGGTCGCCATCTTGGATCACAGGAAGCTTGCCCATCGGGTTGAGGGTCACCATCTCGGGTGACTTTTGCTCGCCTTTCAGAATGTCGACGCGACGCAGCTCGTATGGAACGCCTGCTTCTTCAAGCATCCAAACGACGTTGGCCGCACGCGAAAAAGGGTGGTGGTAGAGGACAACGGGCATGGGGGTCTCCTTACTTCCAGGTAGCGGGCTTCAGATCGTAGCTGAACACTTCGGCGATCGAGGTCGTCTTGTCAGGCGTCTTGACTTCTATCCGAAACGGCCGCTCAAACTGCTGTCGTGCGAACACGAGTTTGCCCGACACCTTAGTTCCGGGGGCGATTTCTGCTGATCCATCGAGTTGTCCAGTTGCTTTACCAACGAGCTCGCGCCACGTGCCAGGTGCGGTCTCGAGCTTGAACCCGACAGACTTCACCTTGGTTGGCTTTGGCGCCTTGCCGTCGGCACCTTCGCCCTTCATTGCGATCTCGACATCGACGACCGCAAGGAACTGATCTTCACCTGCTGGCGAGTACCCGCCAAACTCCTTGGCGCTCGAGATGCCATTGACCGTGACGGTCCATCCCGGTGAATCGAGCTTCACGGGCAACGCCGAGGCGGGGCTGCGCTTGAGCAATGCGATGTGCGAAACCGCGCTGTGCGAGAGCCACTCGGCCTTGCCCGAACTGCCAACGACGAGCACCTTGTCGAGTCGCGCGAAGAGCGACTGCCCGGCCTCATCCACGTATTTCTCGCCTTTCGGCCTGCGAATCGTCACGTTCTCGCGGGCCGCCATGCCGATCACTTCGTCCCAGTTGACAGGCACGACCTTCACCGGATGGCTCTGCTGGCCCGACTGTACCCCGAAGCTGTCAACCTCGAGAATAGCCGCGACTTGCCGCGGGACAACCTCGCAAAACGCCTCGGTGAGCGGTTTTGATTCCCAGTGGTACTCGCGGGATTGGCCCGTCGTCCAAGGGTCTGAGCCGCGAACGCGCCTCGTAAACTTGCTTACCTCTTTGGTCCCGCCCCAGTACGAGTACGCCTTTTCCTCGGCGCGCATCGTGATGTAACGCTCACCACCGTTGTCGATGTAGAGCACGCCGTCGAGTGACGCAGCGGCGAGCAGCTCCGCGCCCTTGTACGTAGCGGTACCCTCAGCGATGGTGCGTCGTGATGATGATGTGCGTTCGCCAGCGGAGCTGGCCGAACACCCATCATCGAGCTGCGCTTCTCCAACGGGTGAGAGTCCCGGTCCGGTAAGCGCCGAAGCGCCGGGTAGCAGGTCCCAGGTTGCGGGAGAGATCCCGAC
>CAMBEV010000264.1 GCA_945865595.1 Nannocystis exedens
CGGCACCGTGGTTGGCATCATCACCGCATTTCAAGGGATCGCTGCAAGTGGATCGGGTGGCCTTGGCTCCGTCTCTGCGGGCATCGCCGAAGCGCTCGTCGAAACCGCACTTGGCCTCATGGTCGCCATTCCGGCCGTGCTGATGCACAACGCACTATCGATTCGCATCAACGCTACCGAAGGCCGCTGGACGCGCATCGCGGCCGAAATCGTGGACGATCTCGAACTGCCTGTCGTCCGTGAGGGCATCTGCGAGGTGAAGCTTGAGAAAGCAGCCTGAGCCCGAAATCAACATGACGCCACTCGTCGACGTCGTGCTCGTGTTGCTCATCATCTTCATGGTGGTGACGCCCGCGCTCGCGCAGAACGGCCTCGAGCTTCCGAAGTCGGCACGGCCGGACAGCGAAGGTAAACTCACGGAACCGATCGTCACGCAACTGATGCCCGACGGATCAATCCTGCTCGAAAACGCAGTCACACCCGCCGCCGAGCTTGAGACGCGCCTCGCCAAACTGCATGCGGCATCCCCATCGCGACGCCTGTCGGTCAAGGCTGACGCACACGCCGGATACGGGCAGGTGCGCACGGTGCAACTCGCCGCTCAGCGCGCGGGCTACGCAACGGTTTCTCTCGCGGTCGCCAAAAAGGAATAACCATGGCCATCACACACGGCGGCAAGACAAATAAACGGCCCGAACCGTCAATTAACATGACGCCGCTCGTTGACGTCGTTCTGGTGCTCCTCATCATCTTCATGGTGGTGACACCGCTCATGACAAGGCAGGTCACAGTTCGTGTTGTCGGCAACGGAGCCGCAGCGGCGGCAACGCCGCCATCCAATGAAAAGCCACCGCAGGTCGTAATTTCGGCCGAAGGGAACGTTAAAGTCAATCATGTTGACACTGACCTGCCGGGCCTCGAGCGCGCCGTGCGCTCTGCGCTGACGATCGGAAACACCAAGTTGGTGCAGCTTCAAGCCAACGACCACGCCCCTTACGAGCAGGTCGTACGCGTTCTTGACGTCATTCGTGCAGCCGGCGCACGCGACATCGCGATGGTGACCAGCCCGAGCTAAAACGCAGTCGAACCGGAGGGAGACTCTCTTGATGTCTTTACGAATGCGGTGGTGCATCCGCGCCGCAGCGGCGTGTCTTTGTCTAGAACCCGCGATCTCAAACGCAGAAGTTCGCGCCCCAGCGACGCAGGCAGGGGCAGGATCCGTCGAAGGCATCGTCAAGAGTCTTGATGGCAAGAAAGAGCCCCTGATGGAGGCCATTGTCTACGTCGTCGGCAAAAAGATGCAGACGACAACTGACGAGGACGGGCGCTTCAAGCTCACACTGCCGCCGGGCACGTACCAACTTCGGATCGTGGCCGAACTTCACAAGACGCAGCGCGTTCGCAACGTGGAAGTGCTCAGCGGACAAGCGGTGAAGATCGCGGTCGATGTCGAGCCCGATCGGAGCGCTGTGGAAACAGAAGCGACCGTCGAAGCCGACCCTGTGCGTGCGAATGCCGCGACGCAACTGGTCCTTCGTCGCAACGCTGCGACCGCAACGGACTCGGTCGGTGCGCAAGAAGTTTCGAGGACTCCGGACCGCAACGCCGCAGATGCAACAAGGCGCGTCGTCGGTGCGTCAGTGGTCGACGGTCGTTACATTTATGTTCGCGGCCTTGGCGAGCGGTACACCAATGCGCTGCTCAACGGTGTGCCACTCCCGAGCCCTGAGCCGGACAGGCAAGCCGTCCCGCTCGACATGTTTCCGACGATGGTGCTCAGCGACGTGACGATCCACAAAACGTTCAGCCCAGACATGCCGGGTGACTTTGCGGGCGGCTCGGTGCAGGTGCACACGCGCGATATGCCGACGAAATTCTCGCTGCAGATCATGGCAACGGGCGGCTTTAATACGGGCTCGACCTTTCGCAACCGAATGAGTTACGAAGGGGGCTCCCTCGATTGGCTCGGCATCGATAGCGGAGGGCGAGCGTTCCCTAGCGACTTCCCGAAGGGGCGTGTCGAGCGTGTTTTGCCCGACGGCTCACTCAACAAGAACCTCGATGTCTACGGCCGCACGCTGATGCGGAAGATGACGACCGATCGATCGTTTACCCCAGCAAATCACAGTCTATCCATCGTGATCGGCGACAGCTTCGATCTGGGTAAGGGCCACAAAGTCGGGTATCAGATCGCAACAAGTTACAATAGAAAGTACCTGCTCAAGACCGGCGAAATCGCCCGCACCTACACGGTGGACCTCGACAAGCCGGGCGCGCTGCGGTTGCTCAACGATTACTCGATCGAGACCGGTACCGACCTTGTGAACTGGAGCGGCTTTGGGTCCCTGACCTGGACCATGCCCAACACTTCCGTCTCAGCGATGGCGCTCTACACGCGCAGCTCGGAGAACGAAGCACGCGAAATCTTGGGCTTCAACGAGGAGCGCCGCGCGGATATCAGCGACACACGTCTTCGGTTCACGAGCCGGGCGATGAGCATGACGTCGGTGCGAGGCGAGCACACCGTCAAGAAAGCTCACGATGCAAAGCTCACGTGGCACTTCTCGCTCGCCAACGCGTCCATGACCGAGCCCGACACGCGCGAGATGATCTACACGCGCGATGCGCGCCTCGGTTACGACTTCACGGAGGCAACCCTCAGCGGCTCACACTTCTTCGCCGACCAGAGCGAGCGCACGACAAACCTCGCTGTGAACTGGCAGCAGCCGTTGTCGAACTCGAAGACCGTGCCGAAGTTCATCAAGCTCGGCACCATGCTCGGCTTCCGCTCACGCAAGTTCGACGCGCGCCGCTTTCGCTACCTTCGTGTTCCCGGTGCTGATCCGTCCGCGTATCAACAGCCCGCAGGTACGCTTTTTCGACCCGAGAACGTCGGAACACTTCTCGAGCTCTCCGAATACACGCGCCCCAACGATGCGTACGACGCGGGAAGCCAAGTGCTCGCAGCCTACATCATGAGCGACGTGTGGCTTCACCCACGCTGGCGACTCGTGGTTGGTGAACGCATCGAGCGTGGCGTGCAAACGATGGACTCGTTTGACCCTTTTGCACCCGTGGCTTCGCGGACGTCTACGGAGCTCTCGCGCACGGACCTCTTGCCGTCCGCTTCGCTGCTCTTCAAGGCGACCGATGCTGCCAATCTTCGCTTCTCCGTGAGTCGCACGGTCGCACGGCCGCAGCTGCGCGAGCTCGCGCCATTCGCATTCACCGACTACTTCGGCGCCCGTGAGATTCTCGGCAATCCGAAGCTCGACCGAACGAACATCGTGAACGGGGACCTGCGCTTCGAGTGGTTTCCGGGCGGCAGTGATGTCATTGCGGTCAGCACCTTCGTCAAGCAGTTTACCAAACCGATCGAGCCCATCATCATTCCAACCAGCCGCGGCGTGGTCTCGTTCGCCAACGCGGACGGTGCAACGAATTTGGGAATCGAGCTCGAAGGCCGTAAATCACTCGCCTTTTTGCATCCGGCCTTCAAGGGACTCAGCATGCTCGCGAACCTAACGGTGGTTCGTTCGCGCGTGAGCGTCGATCCAACACAAGGCGTTCAGACAAGCACCGAGCGACCGATGGCAGGACAATCGCCGTACATCATCAATGCCGCAGTGGACTACGAGCATGAAAAAAGCGGCTTTCGCGTGCGTGTACTCTACAACATATTCGGCAAGCGGATCGCGCAGGTCGGCAGCGAGAGGCTGCCCGACACGTACGAGGCTCCCCGCCACCAACTCGACGCAACCGTGATGAAAGATCTCGGTCGCGGATTCGAGCTTCGCCTCCTCGGAGAGAACCTACTCAACGCTCCGGTGCGCATGACTCAAGGCGTCGATCGCAACGGCGATGATAACGAAGTCAGCAGCTTCCGCATGGGCGCAACGGTCTCTCTCAACGTCGCATACACACGCTGAATCGCTAACCACCCACGGAGGTCTAATCAATGCGTCAATTCTCATACGTACTTCTCGCGCTCCCATTGGCTCTAGCCATCGATGCTTGCAGCGACAGCAGTCTTCGCGACACGGATCCTGCACAGACGGGTGCCGACGCGAGCAGCGGCGACTCATCGACGGCATCGAAACCCGTCGTCGAACTCTCGGGTGACATCACCGCCAACAAAACGCTTGGCGCGGGCAACGACTACTTGATGCGCGGCATCGTCTTCGTAAAAGCGGGCGTGACCCTAACGATTGAAAAGGGCACGACCATCATGGGCGAAACGTCAACCAAGGCGACGCTCGTCGTTCAACCCGGTGCGCGTATCGTCGCCGAAGGAACGGAAGACGAACCGATCGTCTTCACAAGCCGCGCGAACGCAGACGCTCGCCGCGCAGGCGATTGGGGAGGCATCATCTTATTGGGCAACGCACCCGTGAACATCCGCGACGCCAATGGCGCAGCCACAACGGGAAGCGTTGAAGGGATCACGACCGGCGGAACCTTCGGCGGCAACAACGCCGACGACAACAGCGGCACGCTCAAGTACGTCCGCATCGAGTACACGGGGGTGCAGCTTTCTCCCGATAACGAGATCAACGGACTCACGCTGGCAGGCGTCGGCCGCGGCACAAGCATCAGCTACGTACAGGTTCGCCACACGCTCGATGACTGCTTCGAGTTCTTTGGCGGCACCGTCAACGCCCACCACCTTGCTTGCCAGTACAACCAAGACGACGGCTTCGACTGGGACAACGGCTACTCTGGGAAGCTACAATTTCTGGCACTTCAGCAAGACCCCGCCTTCGCCGATGATACCAACGGCTTCGAGGGAGACAACGACGCGAGGGGCAGCGCCAACGAGCCGTTCAGCTCACCAACCGCGTACAATGTAACTCTCTGCGGCAAGAATGCCGATGTCGCCAAGCAGCAATACGCCTTCCTTCTAAGGCGGGGCACGAAGGCAAAGATCGCAAACGCCATCGCCATGGGGTTCGAAGCGGGCATCGATGTCCGCGACAGCCTCACCCGCGACAACGCCAAGAACGGCGGTCTTTCGATCACCAACTCGATCATCTGGGGCAGCGTCGCCCCAGCAGACAAGTTAGTTGACGGTATCGCGTACATCGAATCGCAGGCCACCGACAAGGCCGGTCTCGACTACGACGACGACGGGGCGTTCGACGAAGCGGCGTGGTGGAAGGCGAGCGGCAATCGCGCGATCGACCCACAAATTGCAGGTTGCTTCGACGGCGATTCGCCCGTGTTTGGCCCCAAGACCTCATTGACGGAAGGTGCCGCAACGCCACCAAACGACGGGTTCTTCGACCCAAGCGCTGCCTACGTGGGCGCATTCCGCGACGCGGCCGACAACTG
>CAMBEV010000265.1 GCA_945865595.1 Nannocystis exedens
TCGCTGCGATGTGCGAAGTGCCGCCAATAGTAAAGATTGTTGAATACCGTAGCGGTCAGCGGATTCAGTGCCCAGTTGGGCAAATTCATAGGAAAAGTAAGTTGACCTTTCTCCTTCGGTGCGCCTTCCTTCGCTTCGTCAGGCGTGGCCCATCGCCCTGCCATCAAGATGCCGCGGCCCATCGCACTGCCCTGGCTTAGGCAATCGATCCACCCCATGGTCATCGGCCAGCGCGGTGCAGCGTTGCCGAGCGCTGAGAGAAACGTGCCGATGTCTGGGACACGCTCGCTCCCCATGTAAATCCAAGGGCTAGCGATGCGGTGCATCGTGAACTCGACCTCGAGGATGTGACCGAGAAGCCCCATGCCGCCGATCGCGGCGTAGAAGAGATCGGAATCGGCGGTGGGTGAGCAATCGACGATGTCGTCGCTCGCCAGGCGAATGCGTAATGAGCGAACGTGTGCGCCGAAGCAGCCTTCGCAATGATGGTTCTTGCCGTGAACGTCGCTTGCGACCATGCCGCCCAAGGTCACGTACTTCGTGCCAGGTGTGACCGGCGAAAAGAAACCGCGCGGGATGAAGAGGCGATTGATTTCGACGAGGCTGAGGCCTGCCTCAGCACGGAGTACGCCGGTACTTGCGTCGAAGGACAGAACACGATTGGCAAGGCGCGTTGCGATCACCCTGTCGTTCGGGTCTGCGGGCAGAGACGAGTCGCCGTAGGACCGTGCAAGGCCGCGAGAGAGGACGGCCCCGCGCGTGAGGCCCTCGAGATTCTCGGACAGCACCTCGCGCCCGGGAGCCGGTATGCGGCCCCAGCCTTCAAGCGTTGGTTTAGGTGCTTTCGACTCGCTCATCGCCGTTGCAAACGCCGCGCAAGGGTATCACATGTGCTAGACGTGGCCGCCAGGAATAGAGCGCTCTCGAGGGGCGTCTCACGCTTGGTTGTGCCATGAAAAGGTTCCAATTCTTGATGGTCAGCGCCCTTGTCCTTGCCGCGTGCGGGGGCGTCGCCGAAACGCCGAGGGTGGCGGAAGGACCGCATGACGAGCCCGTCGCTGCAGGTGTGCCCCGTGCTCAGGTTCGCGTGGCCGTCGACCTCGCTCGGCGCGTCGGTTGCGACGAAGCGTTCGATCTCGCCGTGTACGCACATCGCGGCGTGGAGCGCGTTGCGTGGGAGCTGCCCAGCGCTCCGTCGCCGTGCACCGGGCGCATCGCGACCGTGACCTTTGTTCCAAGCCAGCTCCCGCAAGCCGAGCTGCTTGAGTTTATGCGCCGGCATGCGCTGTCGCTTGAGGTGAAGCCATGAGAATGAATCGATTAGTGCTTTCTGCCTTTGTGATTGCGACTTGCGTTGCGCCAGCGGCATCCGTCGTTCGGAACGCGTTTGCGGACGACGACGAGGGCGAGGACTCGAACGAACCTGCAGCGGTTAACGCGGGTGAGGTCATGACCGCTGCGGACTTGCCGAAGAGGCGACGTCGAGTCCTCGAAGCGCTCACGAAAAACGATCGCATCTTGATCAATGTGACCTCGCGCGAGATGCCGGCGAGTCCGGACGTGCTGAACCTCGGCCGTCGCACGGTGCCGGCACTTGCGCGATGCGTCTCTGACAACGTCGACAATGAGCTTCGTGGCTCGTGTGCAAACTTGCTCGGGCGTCTCGGCGACAAGGCGGCCTTGCCCGCGCTTCATAGCGCCCTTGAAGCATGGGATAGCAGCGTGCGTCGGTCTGCGATCGATGCGCTTCGCAAGATTCCTGATCGGTCAAGCTTCTTGCCGTTGTCGAAAATTCTCGAAAGAGAAGACGAAGAGGCCGGCAACATTGCGGCAGCGCTCGATGCTCTCGGTGTTCTCAGCGACAAGCGTGCAGTCCCGCTATTCGAAAAGCGGCTACACGACAGCGCGGACGTGTCCGTGCGCACGGCAGCGTTTCGCGGCCTTTGGAAGACGCGCCACATCATGGCGCGCGGCAACGTCATTTCGTTTCTGAAGTACGCCCTCAATAGCGACGTGCCCGAGTTGATGCTCGCTGCGACGTTTTCTGCGAGCGAGGTGCGTGCGTCCGAGCTGGTCGATCCGCTCGTTCGCATCATGAAAAAGTCGCCTGATCCACGGACCAAGAACCGAGCGGTCTACGCGCTCGGCAAGATCGGCGATCGATCGGCTACGGCCGCATTGGTCAAGCACCTTCCCAAAGTTCGCGAGTCGCGCATGTTGAACAACATCGCGTTCGCACTCGAGCGCCTTGATTCGAAAGCGTTCTTTCAGGCTGCCGAGGGGCTCATCACGCACCAGCAGGCGCAAATTCGCTTCAACACGGCATTCGTGCTCGGTGATGTGCGTCGTCCAGAAGGTTTACCACTTCTAAAGGGGGCACTTGCCGATCAAAATGACGGCGTGAAGCTCAATGCGGTAAGTGCGATAGGCAAGCTCGACGCACCCGACGGAGCGGCGCTTCTTGAACGTTACATCGACGATCCGAACGCAAGCCTGCAGAGGGCCGCAATTTATGCCCTCTACGCCTTGAGCGGGATGAAGCGCACCGACCTGGTGTGGAGCAAGATCTACGAGCGGAACAGGGACAAGCCGGCGGGGGCCGAGCTCAAGCTTGAGGCCGCGATTGCGCTGGGTCGTGCGAACGATCCTCGAGTCCTCGGCGACTTGGTCATGTGCGTCGAGCAGCAGTCGTGTGCCGTCGCGCAGGTTGAGGCCGCGCTGCGTGCTTCGAAGTCGCCCGAGGTGCCCGGGCGCATGTTGGTGACATGGGTCAAAGATCGACCCGATGTGAGCGATCTTGTGGCGTCGCTCAGGCCTGCGGGTGCGACGACCGTGGCGCTGGGAGAGGCCCAGGCTGAGCTCGCTCGCCACGATGTGTCGCGAACGATCAGTGCGCTCGATCTCGCGGGTGACCTCGGCGATCATAACGCCTTGTCCGTGCTGAGGCCGTTGCTCTCGCACGAGAACGCGCGGCTTCGTGCGCACGCGGCGGTTGCTCTTGCGCGTTGGGGAGAGGCTTCCGCCGACGCCGTGATTTTGAGCGACCTCGAAAATGCGCCGCACGATCAGTTGCCGCATGCCGTACGGCTCCTAAGCCGCGTGAATGAGCCGGCCGCACGGGCGCGTCTCGTGCCAGAGATCAGAAAGCGTATCGGGTCGACCGATCGCGATCTCGGGGTTGCGCTCGCGGCGGTGGAACTCGCGTGGGAACCTGAAGCTGGCGTCTTCAGTTTGCTCAACGCGCTTGCGTCGCCCGAACGGCGTGAACGCGATCTCGCGGAGATGTACTTCCGGCGCAGTCGCGAGCCAAAGACGACTGAGCTGCTGCGTCGGGCACTCGCGCGTGAGACGCGGACGCCCGTTCGTGATCAGCTTCGTCGCATTTTAGACATCCGCGCAGCTGCAGAGGCTGCGGGGCCCAGCGCGCCTGGTGTGGCGGCGCGCAGGTTTCGCAAGTTCAATCGGTGAGCTGGCGGTCGCGCCTTCTCGTCGTCGGTGCGTCGCTTGCGTGCGTCGTCTACGATCCTGACGCAACGGCCGCCGACCCGAAACGCGTCGCGCTTCTGATGTTTGCGATGGTGTGCGTTGCAGCGTCGCTCTTGTTGGCAAAAATAGAACAACATGAGTTGCGTTATGCGGCGCCGTGGCGCTGGGGAGGCGCATTTTTGGCCCTATCCGCGCTCAGTTTGGCGTGGGGTCGCTCGCCCGGATGGCTCGATCTGGGAACATGGTGCGGCGCTCTGGGCGTGGCTTGGGCCTCTGCGCGGTCGGGTGAAGCTACCGCACGCACCACGGTCCGACGGGTCGCAGTTCTCGTTGGGACGATCGTTTCGTCCTGGGCGCTTGTGGCCTTCGCTCTGGGACATCGAGGCTTCGGGATTCACGCTGGGCAAGGCAATCCGAATTGGCTGGGACTGCTCGTCGCGATCGCATTGCCTCTCTCGCTCGACGCCGACGCTCAAGACAGTCGTCAAGTGCGTGTACTTTCTTGGTTGTCTGTGGTGGCCCAGGTTGTCGCGCTCTTTTTGGCGCACTCGCGTGTCGGCTGGGTGGCTGCGGGGCTTGCGGTAGCGATGGCCGTGGCCTCTGCCGTTCGCTTGCGCCAGCGATCCATGGTGCCCACGTTCGCCGCGCTCGCCGTAGGCCTTGCGCTTAGCGGGGCCATCGCTGCGCGCGATCGCGGCTCTGAGGCCGCTCCCAAGGGAGTGCATGCAGTCAACTCGCTTGTCGAACCAACCGACAAGCCAACCGATGCGCCGCCGATTCGAGCGATCGAAGGTCGCATGTGGATATGGCGCTCATCGCTTGAGGGGGCTCGCCAAAGCCTGCCGCTGGGCGCCGGGCTCGGGGGCTTCGGACACGCGTATCTCGACGCGCAGGGACAGCGTCTCGCAACGATGAACCCGCGGAGTGCTGCTCGTCAGTTTGTCAATGCGACGACCGCACATCAGGACTTCCTGCAGGTGGCCGTCGAGTCGGGACCGCTTGCGGGTTTGGCGCTTCTCGGGTGCCTCGCGCTGGCTGTACGCGCGTTCTTGCGGGCGCGCTGGGTAGCGGGCGCGGGAGCAATCGTTGCTCTCTCCGTGTGCATGATGGGTGATAGCCCGCTCAGGCAGCCCGCCCCCTGTGTGCTTGCTGCGCTCGTGCTTGCTGCGCTGCCGAGAGGGGCGCCTGTCGCCTTGCCAAAGTGGTTAAATTACTTGTCTATTGGAGCGCTCGCAGGGCTTGGTGTCTTGCTCATGCTTGCGACTCAAGCATGGCTTGGAACGCGCCTTCTGACGGCGGCAGAGCGTGCGGATCCGGTGAAGCGAGCTACGTTGCTGGCGCGCGCCACATCGATCGCCCCGAAGTTGGGTGAAGCACACCTTTCGCGTGGCCTTCATGCACTCTCGATCGGTCAACTGAGTGAATCATCAAGTTGCTTGATGAAAGCGGACGTGCTGCTCGCCAATGTCGGAACGCGCACGGCGATCGGCGAGGCGCGACTGGCCGAAGGGTCGAGCGCAGCGAGCGACGCGTTTCTCTCGGCGCTCGCGTGGAACCCAGGCTCGCTCAGAGCGCGTATGGGCCTGGCGGAATCGTACAAGCGCGCGCGCAAGCTCGACGGTGCCGAGGAGCAAGCGCGCATCGCGGTGTCGCTTGCTCCTGGCGAGCCGAGAGCCATCGAGCTCTACGAGTCGATCGTCATGGATCGGATCGACGACCTGCAGTAACGGGCGTAGGCCCCGGTGGTCCGGTCCATTACTTCACTGACAGCGCCTTTATCCACGCCGTCACTTCGTCGCGCACTGCGGCAATTTCAGGATCGTCAAAGCGTGCGTGCCAGCCG
>CAMBEV010000266.1 GCA_945865595.1 Nannocystis exedens
GAAGAGGTGGGCGGTTCTAACGGCCCTGGCACACATCGTCAAGAAGCATCGAAGTTTATGGAGCGTCGCTCCAAGCTACTCCGAAGGAGGCGCAGACGCGGTCGGCTCGTCGATCGTCACCTCGACTTCGCGAGGCTCATCGTGGTCACCCGGGTAGGGGAGGAATACGAGCGCCTCGAATGTGTGGGTCACACAGTTGCCGGTCGGCGTTCCTGCGTGGGGGGCGGCGATGTCCACGTCGAGAGGCCGACCGTTGCGACCGATCTTCAACGTGACCTTTGCCTTACCCCAAGGGCCTTTGCGCTGGCCGGCGTCGTTCGTTGCAGCGCCGCATTGTGTCCGTGACGAGGCGGCCGCACGCATCAGCTGGCTAGCGGTGTACTCCTCGTCGAGCCTGCTCTTCACAGGTTCAGCAGGTGGTTCGCTTGCGGATGTCGCCGTCGTGGGTTCCGCCGCAGTGGCGATGCGAGCAGCCGGCGCAGGCGTTGCGGCGCAGGCCGACGCGAGCAATCCCAAGAGCGCGAGCCGTATCCCATTCATTGCTCGCTCAATGCCACAAGAACGGAAAAATGCAACGCTAGTTGAGGACATCCGTCTAACGTTCCAACCCGATGCGTTCCTTATTTAGGCGTGCGCTCATTCTATACGGCGTGGGAATGATGCCACTTCAGGCACTCGCGGCCCCCCTGGTGGCACGCGTTGCCCCGACGCACGAAAGCCGCTTCGTGCCCGCAAACATTGAAGAAAAAGCGCCTCTTCAGCTCGCTGTCATTGGCGATTCTGTCCTCTGGGGTCAGGGGCTGAGAGAGAAAGACAAGTCATCGCACGACGTTCAAGAATGGCTTGCCAAGCGCTTGCACCGTCCGGTTTATCGCACTGTGTACGCACATTCGGGCGCCTCGATTGGTGAAACGGATAGCCAACTCGCTCCGTCGGTCGGCGAAGTGCCGCAGGGGTCACCCAGCGTCACCCAGCAGGTCGCGGGGGCTCGCTCACCTGAGACGGTCGACGTTCTGTTGCTCAATGGCTGCATTAACGACGTGCCCGCCTCGAAAATCGTGCTCGGCAGCATCCACTCACCGAATTGGCACAAGGTTGCGACGACGGCTTGCTACCAGCCGGTCAAGCGCCTCCTTCGTCAGACGCTCGTACGCTTCCCCAAGGCGATTGTGATCTTCGCCGGTTACTATCCTTTCTACACGCAAACGCAACCCGGCACACACATCCTGCGTGCGATCGGCGATGCGCTCCTCTGCGCGGATGAGCCTGAGGGATCCGATTGTCGTGAGCGCAACGACGCCGTGCCCGCGCCGGGCGTGGTTCGTTCCAAGGCATGGCACGAGGGTTCGAACGACGCGATACGCAAGGCGATTGACGAAATTCAGGGCGAGTTTCCCTCGCGAAAGATCGCCTTCGCACCGGTGTCGTTCGCTATCGACGACGGCTACGGAAGCGCGGACTCAAAGCTGTGGCACCTCGGCGAACACGACGATGTGCGCTCCCAACGGCTCGATGCCTGCAGAGACAGCAAGAACGCGGCGCCGAAGGGCTGGAAGCAACGCTACGGACTCTCCTGCACGCAGGCCTCGACGCTTCACCCAAATCGCGGTGGCGCCCGGCTCTATACGCGGTCGATGCGCAAACAGCTGAGCATCCTGGTCCCGGCCCTGGACGCACCGGTTAGCAAGTAACGTATTCCTCGCTCGCGCACTGTGGCATCGTCGGCTTGTGGCAACCACGACGATCCCAAGGCAGAGGCTCGGCTACCGGCGAATCGTACAGCTGCTTGTCTATCTCGTCATCGTGCCCACGGTGCTCATCCTCATCGTGGGAATCATTCTGATTCTCGTCGGCGAGAGTTACAATTTGTTGCTTGGCATCTCAACGTTGAGCTTGGTTGCGTTGATGTTTGTCGGCATGGTCCTCGTACTGGTGTTCGTCAATCGTGAGGCCAACCTCAGCGAATTGCAGGCTGACTTCGTTTCGAAGGTGAGTCACGAATTGCGTACGCCTCTCACCTCGATTCGGTTGTTCGTTGAGACGATGGAGCGCGCCCCCGAAGACGAGATTGTTCGAGCCAAGTGTCTCGGCGCCCTTCACAGGGACACCGAACGCCTCACGGGTCTGATCGAGCGCTTGCTCGATTGGGGCCGGATGGAGGCGGGGCGCAAGCAGTTCGACCTGCAGGAAGAGCGACCCGACACGATCGTGAATGAAGCGATCGCAGCGTTCTCGCCGATCGAACACAGCCCCGACCTCGAACTCGAGAGCGACATCGAGGAAGGGCTCCCGAATATCTACGTCGATCGCCACGCGATCATCGATGCGCTGATCAATTTACTTAACAATGCCGTCAAGTACGGCGGCCGCCCGCCACGCGTCAGAGTCAGCGCACGGCGCCTTGGTAAGGGCGTGGTGTTCGAAGTGCAAGACAACGGTTCTGGCATTCCGAAGGGAGAGACCGAGCGCATTTTCGACAAGTTCTATCGCATTGACGATCGGCTCTCACGCGAGCGCGAAGGCAGCGGTCTAGGGCTCGCGATCGTCAAGCATATCGCCCGTGCACACAGAGCCCGCATTTCGGTACTCGGCGCTCCCGCGGGAGGTAGCATTTTCCGCCTTGCGTTCCCTGTGCGTAATCGGCCACAACTGCCAATCGTAACCGGAACAGGTATGCAAATCTCGTGATGCGATCCTCTCGTTCGGGTGTGCGCGCGGCCGATGGTGCGGCCCGGCTGGTGCTCGTCGTCGAAGACGACGCGAGCATCGCGATGGGTCTGCAAATTAACCTTGAGGCAGAGGGCTACAGGGTCGTCACCGCTGACGATGGCGAGCGTGGCCTCGAAGCCGCCCGCACATTGTTACCTGATTTGATCATTTTAGACATCATGCTGCCACGCCTGAATGGTCTCGAGATCGTGCAAGTGCTGCGACGCGGTGGCTTTCGGATGCCGATCATCATTTTGAGTGCGCGCACGGGCGAGATCGACAAGGTGACTGGCCTAGAGCTCGGCGCCGAGGACTACGTCGCGAAACCCTTTAGCCTTGCCGAACTGCTCGCGCGCGTGCGAGCTGCGCTCCGTCGCGCCAACGGCGGCGGGTACGAACGTGAAGCCTTCACGTTCAGCGACGTGGTGGTGGACGTGACCGCGCGCAAGGTGCACAAGGCCGGTGTGCTCGTCGACGTGACGGCGACCGAGTTCGACATCCTTTACTGCCTGATCAAGGCGCGCGGGCAAGCGCTTGGCCGGCAAGCTATTTTCGAACGCGTGTGGGGCCCGAACCACCATGGAACGCCCCGTACGATCGACAACTTCATGCAGCAGCTGCGGTCCAAGCTCGAGGAAGACCCACAAGACCCACGTCACTTCATGACGGTGCGGGGCATCGGTTATCGCTTTGAGAGTTAAGCCAGCTGCAGACCCCCGCGCGCGCAGGGGTGGTGGATTGGCGCTCGTTCCCGAGCTAAACTTCGAGGGTCATGGCCGACCCTGCAGAAAGACTCTCGCTCCCATACGCGGAATATTTGGCGCGCGAGGCCAACTCGGACGTGAAGCACGAATATGTGAACGGCGAAGTCTATGCAATGGCGGGTGGGACAATCGAGCACGGCGCGTTGATATTCCAAGTTGGAGGCCTGATCCGTGCCGCTCTCGCGAACGGGCCGTGCATAGGCTTTTCATCCGACGTTCGGGTGCGAATTTCCGCCTTCAACCGTTCCTATTATCCCGATCTGTCGGTGGTCTGCGGCAAGGTTGAGCGCGCTTCAGACGATTCGCAGGCCATCGTCAATCCGACGGTCATCGTGGAGGTGCTCTCAGAGAGCACTGAACTCTACGATCGCGGAGAGAAGTCTTGGCACTATCGAACGCTTCCATCGCTTCGCGAATACGTGCTCGTGTCTCAAGACAAAAAACGAGTCGAAGTGTTCGAGCGCGGTGCAAATGGAACCTGGGTTCTGCGCGAAGCGGGCCCGAACGAAGGCATTCGCGTCGCATCTATCTCCCTGGACCTATCGGTCAACGAAATTTACCAAGGCCAAATCTACGACGCCTAGGGATTGTTAAGACTAACGCGTTGGAGCTCGCGCCACAGCTTGGCTTCTGCGTCGCTCTCGCTTGTGCCGAGAACGGCAGGCGGTGGCGTGAACGGCGCGGTGCTTGGGCGCGCTACGCCCACCTTGTGAATGCGGAGCCAAACGCGATCGAGCTTCGCGATTGTGCCCTCTGCGCCGAACACCAGTGCAAACAAATCAGGCCCGACGGCGCGCCGCGGCACGGGATTCACCTTGAACGAGCGCCCGTCGGTCAGCGTCGCATCGAAGCCCGCGACCAGCTGGTCCACTGGGTCTTGCCACCAGGACGGGGAGCCCTTCGCGCCGGACTCAATCCACGCTCCGAGTGAGATTGCGCCTGGCGCGGCGTCGAGCGCGAGTGTGTACCCGCGCTCGCGCAATTCGCGTTCAAGCGCGTCGAGTGGAACGTCGGCGGTGACGTGGGCGAGCAAAGAGGCGTGATCGATGCTTTCGAGCGGCATGGCCGCCCGAGTCTACGTGCCCGGCTGCCCGCGGCCAAGGTGCTTGGCTAGTGCACTTTCATCCTGCAGTTGACGGGTGAAGCACTAGCAAAATCGCCGGGAGGCGATTTTCTCCGGGGGAGCGATTTTTCGAAGAAAAACGCGGGGGTGGGAGCCACCCCCGTAAACGTCTAGGGCCTCCTCCCGCTGCGAAGCAGTGGCATTCGACCCGTCGAATGAAGGTTGAGGAGGCACTAGCCTGGCGCCCGTGTCAGACCGAGCTCGTTGTAGCGCAACATGCCACCGGTCATATTCATGACGTGGCTGAAGCCTAGGCCTTCAAGCGTTTGCGTCGCAGTCGCAGAGCGGTTGCCTGAGCGACAAACGAGAACCAGTTCCGCAGATTTATCCCATGAGGCCGCCGTGGTCGCGATCGTACCCAGAGGGACGCACTCAGAACCCTGAATGTGCCCGAGCGGTCCGCTGAATTCGTCAATTTCACGGACATCTACGATGCGCACTTTTTCGGCCGACCGCGCAACCTCTACGGGGTCGATTTCAGCGATGCCAACCGCGTTCTTCTTGGCGAGTTCGTAAACCATGTTGACCTCATTAGGCTGATTGTTCGATGCGTCCACAGGCACGATTTGCGATTACGGCGACGTCCAGCTTCGTGGGTGGCGCGAGGTTTAGGTTGCCCATCAACGTGATGAAGGCGTCCTTCGACTTGCCCGCGAACCGCGGATTGAAGCGCTTTTCCTCGCCGATCGTGGACGCGGTCATCCCTTTGTAGTCGTGCCCCGGGTAGACGACC
>CAMBEV010000267.1 GCA_945865595.1 Nannocystis exedens
GGCAAAGCCCGTCAGACTCCGTCGAGACTGTTCATGGTCAGGTGGAGCTGCCGCTCCCCCCGACACCCCCCATGCTCGGTTTGTTTAAGTGAACCTCTCGTTCGTTGCTACAGAAAGCTGGTTTTTGATGGACGCCTGGCTTGATGGTAAAGAAACTTGCGTATCGGAGAGAGCCTCTCGGCGGGCAGACCTAGCGGAGCTCGAGGGGGCACCCCTCGAACAAAACCCGTCACGACGGAGTGTGTCGGGCTTTTGCCCGACACACTCCTAGGCGCGGTATGCGGCCCGAGCTCTTTCGCATTTTTGATACGGGCGCTCCGTCCTATTTCGTGCTGCTCGTTACGGGCTTCATGTTTGCCATCGCTTCGGCGACGGCCGCGGCGCGCAAGCAGGGGCTCAATCCTGACGTAGTGGTGGATCTCGGTATCGCGATGCTTATCGCAGGGGTCCTTGGCGGCCGGATCCTTCATGTCATCGCGGACGGTTACTTTTGGGACTACGTGCACATGTGCACCGACCCAATGAAAGTGAACTGGCCGCTCGACCGGGCCGAGTGCCTGTCGAGTACGTACAACGGCATTTGGGACCCGGCGCAAAAGGTGTGTCATCCCGGCGGCACGGACTGCTTCGCATGGGCGAAGTTCTGGGCAGGCGGCCTCACCTATTATGGGGGCTTCATTGGCGCGAGCGTGGTTGCCGTCTGGCTTCTGAGGCGAGATAAATTTCCGCTCGGCAAGATGGCCGACTTCGCAGGTTTCGCGATTCCGATGGGGCTCGTGTTTGGGCGCATGGGCTGCTTGCTTGCAGGCTGCTGTTTCGGCTCGGAATGCGCGTTGCCATGGGCACTTTCGTTTCCGGCTCGGAGCGCAGCGAGCGAGATGCAGGCAAAGGCGCACCTGATTGCCTCAAAGTTCCTGCCGAGTCTGCACGTGCATCCTACACAGGTCTACGAGTCACTCGCGTGTCTCGTCATCACGGGATTTTGCTTGCTCTACGTCTACCCGCGCAAACGTTACGCGGGTCACGTTTTTGTGGTGTTTGCGACGCTTTACGCCATCGTGCGCTTTCTGCTCGAGATGCTCCGTCGTGATGATCGCGGAAGCCTTCTCGGTCTCTCGACGTCGCAATGGATCGGCGTGGCGATCGTCGTGATGATGTTTTTCTTGCACCGCAAGCTTCGACCTACCGCGAAGTGAACTTCAAGAACGCGGCGAAGGTTTTCTCGAGCCCCTCGCGCACGCGCACGAACGGCGTGTACCCAATGAGCTCCTTGGCGGCGTTGATGTCGGCGAGTGAATCGCGAACGTCGCCAGCACGGGTGTCTTGGTACTCGGCGCCCCAGTCAGAATTGGGCGGGAGGCAGCCCTCTTTCTGAGCGACCTCCTTGATGAGCGCGAGCAAGGTGTTGAGCGAGATGCGATCGCCGCACGCGATGTTGACCACTTGTCCGGTCAACTTGCTTGACGTTGTGGAGGCGCGAAGGTTCGCGTCGACGGTGTTCGCGATGAAGCAGAAATCGCGCGTCTGCTCGCCGTCGCCGAAAACAATCGGTTTCTGGTTACGAATCGCACAGGTGATAAACTTAGGGATGACCGCGGCGTATTCGCTCGCCGGGTCTTGGCGCGGCCCGAATACATTGAAGTAGCGCAGACTCACGGTTTCAAGGCCGTAGAGCGACGCTGCGACCCGCATCATGTGCTCGCACGTAAGCTTCGATACCGCGTAGGGCGAGAGCGGCGCGGGTGCCATCGTCTCGATTTTGGGAAGCGTTGGCGTGTTGCCGTAGGCCGATGAGCTCGCCGCGAAGATGACCCGTCTCACCCCAGAGTGGCGTGCGACGTCGAGCACGGTCGTCGTGCCCATGGCGCCCACCATCATCGACAGCTGTGGATTCGCCACCGATCGCCCTACCGAGGGAATCGCAGCTTGGTGAAAGACGATCTCGATGCCCTTCATGGCGGTGGCGACGGTCGTCGGATCGACGATTGATCCTTCGATGACCTCGACGTCGCCATTGAGCGACTCGACATTCTGGCGTCTTCCCGTGGAGAAATCGTCAAGAATGCGGACCTTCTCGCCCCTGCGAAGTAGCTCTTCGGCGATCGATGAGCCAATGAAGCCCGCTCCGCCCGTGATCAGAATCTTTGCCATGTGGCGAAGCTATCGTCCCACCGATTTCGCGTCGACCGAAAATCTGACGCGCGGGTTGCCTCCCGGGCAGCCTGGGTGCAGTCGAAGCCACTGCCGAGCCCGCAGCTCGAGGCAACTGACGAACGTTGAGGCGTAGGGGAACACCTGGCTTCTCACGGTGAGCAGCGTGCCATCTGGATTGATGAACGCGGACAGGGTTCCACTCGTTGTCGGTGTGTCCGCGGGAAGTTGAGAGAAGCACTCTCGAGCAAGGTCGCTGCGTTTGCGCGTATTACGCACGAAGGAAGCGAAGCGCGTCTGCTGCTCTTCGCAGGTCAGCAAATCGCCGGGCGGCGCGGCGCTTGCCATCAGCGACGGAATGAGTGCGCTACCGGCGTCCGCGACGAGAGGAAGCGAAGCGCCGGTGTCGTTAGGCGCGGTTGCGGACGCACTCGGGTTTGGGGTGGGGTCGACGGGTCCCACGAACGGCGCCGTCGTTCGGCACGAAAAGCTGGAAGCTGCAAGAACTAGCAGCCACCAACGTAAATTGTCCGCTGCGTGTTTCATGGGGGCTCACTTCAGTACAAGGCGCGATATAACGCTAGCCCAAGATGCTGCCGCTTCTGCTCATGCATGCAACCACCGATTATGCTGTGCGAGCAGCGATCGTGCAGGGTTACAATTCGAACGTTGCCGTCATCGCGAGTGGCGACATCACCCAGACGAACGCAGCACTCTTCACGGGCCTCGACACGGCCGTGCAGGTGAAGAGCCGGAACAAGTGGAACGACGAAATGGTGCTCGAGGTGGGCGGGCGCGTTCGTCTTTACGCTCCGCTCGGGGACTTCGAACCGCAGCACGACGGCACGGCCTACATTCGTGGCGGCGGATCGTGGGCGCTGTCGCCGCGTTCGACGTTCACCCTCATCGCCAGCAACTCGATTCTCACGCTAAACGCAGCGCCGGCCGGAGACCCGTCGTTTCGCGGCAATCCGTTTCAATCGCGTAGCATGCAGTCGTTTGGCAGCGTTGCAGGCACACTCTCTTATGAGTTTGCGAAAGCCTGGTCGTTTGCGCTCACGGGCGGTTCACTTGTGAACTTCACGCTCGATGACCCGACTGTTTTCACACTGCCCGATGGAACGACAACGTCGCGCGGTGGCCTCAATTCGTTGCAACCTTTTGCTCAGGTCGTGTTGACCCGCGAATTGAATGACAGGCACGGCGTCAACGTGCTCGTGCGCTACGACTATGCGTTCTCACCGTCGGCAATCGACTACACAGCGGTTCCTCCACTGAGTCTCGGCGTCTTTGAGGTGCACACTTCAACGCTCGCGTTGGGTCACATCTACGGTCACCCGCGTAGCGGGGTCGCCGTGAGCTCACGTGCCGGTGCAACACTCGCAACCGCTCCGCCTCTCGATGTAGACAGGCGGGCCCTTATCGCGCCGTATGCGAGTGAGACCGTTTCATACGCAAAGGACGACTGGGCGTTTCGGGCAAGCGCGACCTATATGTACGGGTCACCGTTTCCTCGCGTTGGGGCGGGCCCTGGCGTGTTTGGCTCACTCGACTTTTTGCGCATGCAGTCCGTCCATGGATGGTGGAGCAACTGGTCCTTCCTCACGGGCGTTGTCGCGGGTTACACAGAAGGGACGCTCGCTCAGGACGTGACCTCGAAGATGGCTACGCTCTCGGGCTCGACTGAAATGCGTCGCTTGCTTGTCAATGGGCTGAGCGCATCGCTTGGCTATGGCTACCGTCGAACGATTTCGTCAGGCTCAGCGACTATTCCGGAAATTGACCAACACCTGGTCTACTTTGGGCTTGCGTACCTTTGGGCGACCGATCAGCGAACGCCAGCCCTTGCGACGCTCGTCGGTGCGCCGATTGGCCAGTGAGAGCGCCAATGGAACCGCCGATGGCCCCCCCTGCAACTCTGGCTGAGCTGGTCGCGACACGTCGCGTCCTCATCACAGTGGGTGCGGGTGGTGTCGGCAAGACGACGACGGCAGCGGCTGTTGCCCTCGCAGCAGCGACGCGAGGCAAGAGGGTCCTGTGCTTGACCATCGATCCCGCTCGTCGCTTGGCCCAGAGCCTTGGCCTGCAGCACATGACCACCGAGGCTGTGGAGGTTCGGCCCGAAGTCCTCGCGAGCGTTGGCGTTCCTGAAACGGGCTCGCTCACCGTGATGATGCTCGACACGAAGCAGACGTTCGACGACTTGGTTCGCAAGTATTCGTCCACACAAGAGCGCGCCGACAAACTCTTGAACAACCGCCTTTACCAGTACGTTTCTGCTTCGCTTGCGGGCACACAAGAGTACATGGCGATGGAGAAGCTCATCGCGGTGCAGCGCGATGCACGCTTCGATCTCATCGTTCTCGATACGCCCCCCACGGCGAACGCGCTTGATTTCCTCGATGCACCCGATCGCTTGGTCGAGGCGCTGGACTCGCCGACGATGCGTTGGTTTATCCAAGCGTTTCAATCAACGGGTCGGTTCTCGCTCAACGTGCTCGCGCGCTCTGCGGCGCTCGTTTTGCGGGCGCTCGGGCGGGTGACCGGTGGCGGTTTCCTCGAAGCGTTGGCGGAGTTGCTCGCGCAACTGAACGACTTATTTGGCGGCTTCAAAGAGCGCGCGGCGATGGTCAAGGGCGTATTGCGATCCGATGAAGTTTCATTTTTGCTTGTGACGTCGCCGGCGCCTATGAGCATTCGCGAAGTGCAGTTTTTCTCTGAGCGCCTTGCCGATCACCAGATGCCCCGCGGTGCGTTCATTGTGAACCGCGTGCACATGCCACCGAAGGTCGCGCAGGTAACCGTTCAGCAAGTTGACGATGCGCTGAAGGCGCACGGCCTAGTGATGGACGCCGATTTTGGCACGCGCGTCGGGCAGGCGCACGCCGATGCCGTGAAGCTCGCCGAGCTCGACGCGTTCTTTCTGGGGCAGCTCGCGGCGCACGCTGAGGAGCACGTGCCTGTGCTGCGTGTGCCTGAGTTTGCGACCGACGTGCATGATGTGGCCATGCTCGCACGTGTGGCGCGGACGCTGGAGGCGGGTGGGGTGTAACCCGGTGTGACCCTAATCTCCTGACCCAGAAGTTCGTCGCCATAATTTCTGCACCCCTCAACGAGTGCTGACCATTGTGCTCATTGTCTTCGCGAGGGCTGAAAACGTGGCGGGCAGGCGCCC
>CAMBEV010000268.1 GCA_945865595.1 Nannocystis exedens
CACGAGCGCCCAAGCTTCAGCGCTCCAGGTTGCCGCCTTCCCACTTTGGTAGGCGGGGGGGGGGGGGATGTAGGCAGGCGCGGCGAACGGCAAGTTCCTTACCGATTCGCATTCGCGCGAAAATCCGGTGTGCACTGCGCGGCCACGGGCGCAGTGTCGACGGCCAGCTTGCGCATCGCTTCGATAAGGCGCTCCAGGCTCTTGAGTGAGGCGCCTCCGTCTTTGATCAGCGCCGGAAGATCCACGAAAAAGTTCGCCTTCGCTTCGCCTGCTTTGGCGAACGCGCCCACGGCGATGACGCCCTCGACGATAGGGCCCACGACGGTCGGCGATGTCCCGATGGCGCCCATCGTGGCGCTCACGCAGAGGCTCGCGTTGTAGGCGAGTTGCGCGAGGTCTTTGCTTGAGCGGCCGAGGGGGGTGCGCTGAAATGCGTCGAGGGCGGCCTTCAGCTCTTTGAGGTCTTTGGTGATCGCCTCCTGGTTGCTGTGGATGGCGTTGCTGCACGCCTTGAGGTTCAGCTCGACTTGACGAGGAACGACCTCTGCGAGCGATCGCAAGGTGTCGAACAGCTTGACGACTCTGGCGGCCACCTTGACCGTCTCGAGTGAGGTTGGCCCGAGGCCTCCTGCGATGACGCCTGCGACGCGGAGAGCTTTCTTGGTTGCGGAAAGGGCGGGCGACAGGATATCGTCCGCTTTGTTGACTAAGTTGTCCCAGGTGCGATTTGCTGTGACTGGTTGAATCGATGACATGGTGTGAGCTCCTTGTGGTGCTCGAAGTCGGTCAGGGGTGGCGGAAGGTTGCGTGGTAGAATCGCGCGGAATGAACGACCGATTTCTTAGGGCTTGTCGACGCGAACCGGTTGACGTCACGCCGGTGTGGTTCATGCGGCAGGCGGGGCGCTACATGGCCGAGTACCGCAAGCTGCGTGAGAAGCACACGCTGCTCGAGATCTGCAAGCAGCCCGAGCTCGCGCTTGAGGTGACGATGCAGCCGCTGCGCCTCGGCGTAGACGCCGCGATTTTGTTTGCCGATATTTTGCTCCCGCTCGAGCCGATGGGCGCGCCGTTTGAGTTCGCGAAGGGTGAGGGTCCGGTGATTCACGAGCCGATTGCGCGCGTGTCTCAGATCGAGGCGCTTCGTGTGGTCGACCCGCACGAGGGATTACAATATGTGCTCGATTCAGTTACATTAATCAAACGGGAGCTCACAGGGAAGCTGCCGCTCATTGGGTTTGCGGGTGCGCCTTTCACGCTCGCGAGTTACCTGGTCGAAGGCGGTAAGAGCACACACTTCGTCAAGACCAAGCGTCTGATGTACGGCGAGCCCAAGGCGTGGCACCTCTTGATGGAGAAGCTGTCTGAGACCGTGCGTCGCTACTTGCGTGCGCAGGTCGAAGCGGGGGCTGATGCGCTGCAGCTCTTCGACTCGTGGGTGGGGCACCTGACCGTCGCCGACTACCGCGCGTTCATCAAGCCGCACGTGACCGCGATTTTACAAGACGTGATGAAAACAGGCGTGCCGGTGATCCATTTTGGCACGGGCACCTCGCACTTGCTCGCGGACATGCGCGAAGCGGGGGGGCACGTGATTGGCATCGATACGACCACGTCGTTGAAGGACGGCTGGCAGCGTGTTGGGTATGACCGCGCAGTGCAAGGCAATCTCGACCCGACATTGCTCTTTGCTCCCACAGAACTGGCGAGAGCGCGCGCGAAGGTGGTGCTCGACGAGGCGGAGGGCAGGGCTGGTCACATCTTCAACCTGGGCCACGGCATCTTGCCTGAGACGCCGGTTGAAAATGTTCAATCGGTGATCGATTTCGTTCACCAATACAAGCGCACCGCTTAAGGCGCTGCCGCCAATGCTTGACGCGTACGTTCTTCTCTCACACGGAACGGTCGATGACGCGGCCGACATTCCGGCGTTTCTGCGCAACATTCTCCGCGGGCATGATGCCTCCGCTGAGCTTGTTGCCGAAGTGTCCCGACGTTTTGCAGCAGTCGGCGGCTCACCGCTCAATCGTATCAATGGTCAAGTTGCTGCACTTCTCGAAGCGCGCCTTGGAACGCCCGTTCGCAGAGCGAGTCGGCTGTGGAGTCCGTCTCCGCGAGAGGTTCTCGGTGAGCTGCATCGCGAAGGCGTGCGGTCAGTCGGAGTCATCGCGTTGGCCCAGCACTCGGCGCACGTTTACAACGAAGCTGCACACGAGGCTGCGTCGTCGTTTGAAGGGCTCACGCTGCGTTGTGCGAGCAACTGGGGACAGTCAAGCATCTTGATTGACGCGTTCGCGCGCGCAATCAGTGGCGCGATGGCCACTGCCGCGAGTGAGCCGTTCTCTGTGGTTATGACCGCGCATAGTCTCCCGGTGTCGGTGGTTCGCGCTGGCGACCCCTACGAAGACGAAGTGCGACGTGCGGCTTCTGCGGTAGCGGCACGCCTTGGAATTGCGAATTACCGCGTCGCATTTCAAAGCCAGGGGATGAGCGCTGGGCCTGGCGGGCGGCCGATGGAATGGCTCGGGCCAACATTGGTTCAGACGCTTGACGAATTGAAGGCGGGCGGAAATCGCGGTGTGGTGGTGGCGCCCATTGGCTTTCTCGCCGACCATACCGAGGTGCTGTACGATATCGACATTGAGATGCGTGGGTGGGCTTCGGCGCGTGGAATGTGGCTCGTGCGGTCGCCGTCGCTCAACGATAGCCCGCTGCTTATTGATGCGCTTGAGGAGATTGCGCGCAACCTTGAGGCTCCGCCCTCACCCCAGCCCTCTCCCATAGGGAGAGGGAGCTGAGGAAGATGGAACCGATGAAGCGTCGCGTGGTGGTTGTGGGTGGTGGCATCACGGGTCTCGCTGCTGCGTATTTTCTTGCCGACAAGAAAGTTGACGTTCTTGTGCTCGAGGCGAGTGGGCGCCTCGGGGGCAACATCAGGACCGAGCGCGAGGGTGAGTTCGTGCTCGATTGCGGGCCTGACTCGTGGGTCGTCATGAAGCCGCATGCTTCGGCGCTCGCGAAGAAACTTGGGCTCGGTGAACAGTTGATGCCAACGATCGAGGCGACGCGGCGTGTGTACGTGGCGCATGGCGGAAAGTTGCATCCGCTTCCCGAGGGGCTCGTGCTCGGCGTGCCCACCCGCATTCGGCCGATCGTGGACACAGAGCTGTTCTCTGCGAAGGGCAAAGCACGCATGGCGCTCGAACCGCTCGTGAAGCGACGCAAGAGTAATGGCGACGAGTCCATTTACGACTTCGTCTCGCGGCGATTGGGTAACGAAGTTGCCGATCGGCTGGCGGGTCCGTTACTCGGTGGCATCTACGCGGGCGATGCGCGAGAGCTCTCGATTCGGGCGACGTTTCCGCAGTTCGTGCAGATGGAGCAGCAATACGGCTCACTGGTGCGTGCGATGCGCGCCACGCGAAAACCATTGCCGGCCGGGCAGACCTCGCCGAGCGCGTTCGTCAGTTTACGAGCCGGGATGCACGCGTTCGTGGATGCGCTCGTGCGGGCGCTCCCAGACGATGCCGTGCGGACGAGCAGTGAAGTCAAGCGCATTGACAGAGTCGCGTCGGGGTACGATGTGGTCCTCGAAAGTGGAGAAATGATCGCTGCGAGCGCCGTGGTCCTCACCGCGCCCGGTCGGGCGGCGGGATCGTGTATCGAGACGTTTGCACCCCAACTCGCAGAGAAGCTGAACGCGCTCCAATACTGTTCAACCGCAACGACGTTTTTGGCGTTCCGGCGGCAGGATGTGAAGCACGCACTCGACGGGGTCGGCTTTTTGGTTCCACGAGGTATCGGCCTTCATGCGCTTGCGGCAACCTGGGTGTCGAGCAAATGGGAGTCGCGAGCGCCGAGTGAGCACGTGCTCATGCGGGTCTTCTTTGGTGGCGCAAGCGATCCGCAGGTCCTCGAACGTGACGACGCAGCGCTCGCGACGCTGGCGCGCGCCGAACTCGCCGCGCTGATGGGGCCGCTTCCAGAGCCGCTTTTTGCGCGGGTGTTCCGCTTCAACGGAGCGAGCCCGCAGCCCACGGTGGGACACGTTGAGCGCATGGCGGTCATCCGCGATCTGCTCGACGGTCACCCGAATCTGTACGTCGCAGGCAACGGATACTGGGGCATCGGCATCCCCGATTGCATCAAGCAAGCCGAAGAGGTCGCCGAGCGTATCGCAGCGGGCCCTTAGGTCGTTCGCTACACGCTTCCGTCTTGCGTACGAAGCCCCGCTAGCTTCATCGAGAGAATTTGCGTGTCGCTCGTCACGAGTGTGGCGCCTGAGAGAATGGCCGTTGCCACGATGATCCGGTCTGCCGGGTCTGCATGCATCGATGAAAGCTCGGCGCTTCGAATACCCGTCTCTCCGTCAACGGGATGTTCCGCAATGCCCTGCTGAAGGACGAGTGTACGAAACGCCATCGGCGTATCGCTGAGTCTGAGCTTGCGCTTTCCCACAAGCATGGCGATTTCCCAGAAGGAGATGGCTGATACCGAAAGCGCGCGTGTCCGCAAGGCGCCCTCGATGGACGCCAGCGCACGCTTGCCCAATTTTTTGTCCCCGGAAGCGTAGCGAACGAGGATGTGTGTATCGAGCAAGATCACTGGGTCGCGTCCCAAACAACGTCGATGGGGGCGACGATATCTCCCGAGATCTCGATCTGCCCGCGTGCGAAACCGAACGCGGATGCTTTCGTGGTGAGAACGGGGGAGAGCACGGCGACAGGTTTACCGTGTTTCGTGACGGTGATCGAAGCGCCGTCGTGTGCGACTCGATCCATCAGCGCCAAGCACTTTGCTTTGAACTCGCCGGCGGGGATGGTTTCTGCCACTGCCTTTGCTGAGCGCGCCTTGATGACCATAATTATGACCATAGTGCGTGTGGGAGGGCGTGGCAAGGCGGCGCAGAACCGACTCAGAAGGCGCTCGAACTGGACCTTCCGGCCGGTTGGGATTATCCCTCGCCCCCCATGGGTCTTCTACGCAAGCTCTTCCCGAATCTGCCCGACCTCACCGGCATCATCATGTGGGGCGGCTACCCGGTGTTGATGGCGATCGTGTTTGCTGAAACCGGGCTGCTGATCGGCTTCTTTCTGCCAGGCGACTCGCTCCTGGTGACCGCCGGCGCTCTCGTCAACGCGAATCACATGAACCCGCTACAGGTGCCACCGTTCGTCAACTTGCTTGCCTTGAACGCCGTGCTGATGGTGATGGCAATCGCGGGCGATGCCGTCGGTTTTGCGTTTGGTGCCAAGGCCGGCCCTGCGCTCTTCAACCGTGAGCAAAGCACCTT
>CAMBEV010000269.1 GCA_945865595.1 Nannocystis exedens
CCTGGAGCCTTGTACTTTCGCCGCTCCTGTGGGGAACTGCGGTCGCGACCCTTGTACTCATGTTTAGGGGCGTTTACCAGACAGTTCCAGCGCACAAACCTTCCACACGACGAGCGGCTGCCCCAGCGTCGATTCGATGCGCCGCATGACGGGCAGAAGCTCAAGCTCGGATGCGCCCGCGTCAAGGGCAGAGCGAGCGCACGCGAACGCAGCAACGAATTTTTCACGCTCGACGAAAGCCATGGCAAGCCGAGGCATGATGTCGCGAGGCCCCATGCCGAACGCGAGCGCGCGGCGAAACGCGCCGATCGCCTCACCGGGACGACCGCTGCCGAGCATGGCTTCACCGAGGCGCTGGAACAACTGAGCGGCCCCAAGACCCTCTTGCGCGTACTGGATGCCGAGGCGGAAGACCTCTTCGGCCTGTTCAACCTCGCCAAGGCGCGCGCACGCGGAACCAAGCAACCCAAGTCCCTTTGCAATGAGGCCACGCGCGTCCGCACTGAGCATCTGACCCTCGGGTTGCCGCCAGAAGATCGCAAGCGGCGCAGGCCACGCCCCAAGGAGCGCGATCACCTTTTGCATGTCTCCAGCCTCGAACGCGGCCTCAGCCTCCGCGACCTTGGCGAGATCGATCGCGTTGCGACGACCCGAAGAGACGCGCTCAACCTCTTCGCGAACGAGGGCGCGCATGCGCTGCTTGAACTGTAACAGCGGATGAACTTCTTCTTCCCCGTCATGAATGGCGACGAGCGATGCGTCCTGCCCGCGGCTCACACCCCATCGGCCTCGGTCGCGCTCGACCACAAGCCGCGTGAGTGAATAACCGTAGAGCGGCGCAAGCAAAAGGAAGCGCACACCGATGAAGAGTTGAATGTCGTCGACCGACGGCGAAGCACCGAGCGTGTGCTCGTCCTGTTCATCTTCGACTAAAAGCGCGCTTACCAGCCTGCGACGGAAGTCGCCGAGCGTGAGCCGTTGCGGGTCAGCTTCCCCGTCCGCGTGATCACCCATCACAAAGTCGACGATCGAGAGGTCGGGAGTTTGCCTGTCGATCACAAGTGCTGTGATGCGCGCGCCGATGATCACGGAGAAGGCAAAAAAACGCTCACCAATGATGTCGCAAAGTGCCTGGAATGAACCGACTCCCTCGCCGACACGCTCGAACCAACCGTCGGTGCGAACGTCGTCCAGCGGTAGGTTGAGGGAGTCCATAGGGGGAACCCCCGATGGTACGTCAGGTCCTCAACCGGAGAGAAGCGGCAACTTCGCCGCCCTCTTCGTGTTCCAATGGCGGCAATGACTGATGAGCGGACAGCCCTCGCAACGTTGTGAATCACGGCGCGACGGACACCGCTGAAGCATCCCGAGGTGGCACAACGAGAAGTCATACTTGACGGGGTCTGCCTCGTCGTAAAGGCGCAGCGCGTCGGTGATTTCAACCGCGGTTTGCCATGAAACTTGAGATCGTTTTGTGAACCCGAGGTTCATCGCGACTTTGTGAACGTGCGTGTCGAGCGGAATCACCAGCACGCTAGGCGCCACCTTCCATAGGCCCAGATCGATTCCGTCAAGAGGCCGAACCATCCACCGCAAGAACAGCATTAGACGCTTATTTGCACCGCTGCCGCGAGGGTCGGCGAGGACGTGCTTCGGCCCCCGACGCTCACCGGCAGTCAGCGTGTGCGAAGGCAAGCCGGCCTCAGTGCGAATGTCATCGCACATGAGTGCAAGCGACTCTCGGAGATCGCTTGAGGTCGCGTACAGCGTCGTAAATCGATCGCCAAGAGTGCCATATTGCGCCTGTACCGCTCGGGCACCGGCGAGCAGCCGCGCGAGGTCGTCCCCAACGTAAACACGGTGGCGAAACTCCGCGAGCGCAGTTTGGAGCTTGGTCAGCGAATCAGCGGCTTGATGAGGCGAGGGTCCCAGCTGAGAGAGCAGCACTTCGGTTTTATTAACAATCGTGGTTACATTTCCGAAAGCCATCGCCGATGCCGCGAGCGCGACAAGCTCTTTGTCAAGCGGATTGACGTATCGATGCGCGAACTGCACGGGATCCGAATGCAGGCGATCGGCCGCGCGAACTTGGGCTCGCACGGCATCGAGCGCCTCGTGCAGTGCGGGGTCGTAGCGGACGCCAGCGCGAGAGCTAGTGCGGGAGCTTCGGGAGGCCATGCGATCCTTTGGACGTTCCCTTCGTCAGGCGCTCAGCCGTCGCCGCCGCGCCGAGCTGCTCAAGCTTCGCCGCGCGCTTCTTCGCAAGCTCCAGCCACCGATCGTGGCGCCCCGGCGCTGTTGCATGATTCACGTAGCTGCGAAAGTACGCGCCCGCAGTTACAAAGTACCGCTCCCGCTGGGCCTCGGGAAGAGACCGCGCGGTCGCCTCGGCGCTGAGTCCCATGTACCAATCGCGCTCATAGGCGGGTGCGAAAAATACCGAGTCGCTCGTGAGAACCTGCGCGCCGGGATCGAGCGCGTTCGCACGGGCGGCTTCGGCGAGCGCTTGGGCCGCGTCACCCGACCGGTCGAGCGCCACCGATAGTCCCCACACGCAGAGCGCTGCAGTCGCGCTCGCAGAGTACGACGACGACTCGCTCGCAATGCGTGCGGCTTCCCGATACTGCAGAATGGCTTCGTCGAGCCGGCCGACCGACATTTCGCTCTCGGCAAGATTCATCGTCGCAACTGCACGCGTGCTCTCGCTTCGAAGGAGCCTGAGGTGCTCGCGATGGGCGTCGCGCTCTTCTTCATGCCGCTCGAGATGGGCGTACGTCATGGCAAGCATGTCCCAAATGTGCGCGAGTGAGGCACCCTCCGGAGGGTCATTCACCACCAGACGGAGTTCGCGAAGAACGAGCGGATAGCGTTTCTGGGCAAAATAGATCTGCGCAAGATCATAATGAAGCAGCGGCGCATCAACGCCTCTAGCGAACGCGGCTTCGAGCTGGGAGCGAGCGTCCTCAAGTGCGAGCGATTTCACCAGGGGGTGCGCTGCCCGCGCAAGCTGCTCTTCAATGGCCGCATGGACCCTCTCGACGGCCGCGCGGCGCGGATTTGTTGCGCGCTCCCAGACCGTCGTGGGCGTGTCGGCAAGGAGCACCGAGGCGCGAAACGCAAACAGAAAGGCTGGAAAGGCGAGAACCGGCCCCGCGCGACGCATGAGGCCAAGTGTACCACACGGTCCAATAGCCAATCCGCGCATCGCAAACTCGGCTATGTGCCGGGTGTGTCCCGCTATTACCTCGAAACTTTCGGCTGCCAGATGAACGTGCACGACTCCGACCGGATGGGTGAGGTGTTGCGTGCACACGGATGGACGGCCGTCAACTCTCCTGACGATGCCGAGCTCGTCGTCTTCAACACGTGCAGCGTTCGCGAAAAAGCCGAGCAGAAACTGCGTAGCGAGGTCGGTAAACTCGCGCCGCTCAAAGCGGCTCGGCCCGAACTCGTCATCGCGGTCGCAGGCTGCGTCGCCCAACAAGAGGGTGAGAAGCTACTCAAACGGGTCTCACACCTCGACCTCGTCATCGGACCCGACAACATTCCCGAGTTGCCAAAACTGGTCCAAGAGCAACTTGCCGGTGCGCCGCCTCGAGCTCGCACCGAGTTTGATCTTGTCGAAACCTCTTTCCTCTCGGCGAGTCCCGACGCTGGGCGCAAGCCGTCGAGCGCCATGGTCACCACCATGAAGGGCTGCGATGAGCGGTGCTCGTTCTGCATCGTTCCCTACACGCGCGGGCCCGAGCGCTATCGTCCCGCCGCCGAGATCGTCAATGAAGTTGCCAAGTGGGTTGCGACTGGCGCGCAAGAAGTGCTGCTCCTCGGCCAGACCGTTGACAGCTACCGCGACGCATCGCTGCCTCCGCCTGCGAGCGACGACCCGGACGAAAGTCAATTCCCTTCACTATTGCGTCTCATCGCGCGCGAAGTCCCCGGCTTGAAGCGCCTCCGTTACACGAGCCCGCATCCAAGGCACGCGACCGAATCGCTCGCGCGAGCGCACGCTGAAGTGGGCATCCTCGCGCACCACATTCACTTGCCCGTTCAATCGGGCAGCAACCGCATGCTCAAGCGCATGATTCGCCGGTACACGCGCGAAGAATTCGTGGTTCGTGCACGGCGCCTCCTTGCTGCGCAACCCGACATGACCATGAGCACGGACATCATTGTCGGGTTTCCTGGCGAGACCGATGAGGACTTCGAAGCCACCTTGTCGCTCGTGCAAGAGGTCGGATTTACTGCACTTTTCGGCTTCAAGTACTCGCCCCGCCCTTACACCCCTGCCCTTCGCCTCGTCGACGATGTGCCAGAGGCCGTCAAGGCAGAGCGCCTTGCTCGTCTGTTCGCAACGATCGACCTGCAGGGCAACGCGCACTTGGCCAGGCTGGTGGGTCGTCAAGAAGAGGTACTATTCGAGGGCGTCAGCAAGACCGACAACAACATGGGGCTGAAGCGACGTTTTCAAGGCCGCACCATTCGCAACGAGATTGTGCACGTGCTCGTGCCGAGCGAGTTTGATCTCACGAACGTGATGGCGACGGCAACCATCACACGGGCAAACAAGCACTCGCTCGAAGGCGATCTCGACCCAGGCACAGTGGCACTGCTTCCGCGCACATCGCGAGCATCATCGCGCAGCCTTCCTCTCATCGTTGGAAACCCATAATGGCTATCTACGAATACGAAGGCATCGCACCGAAGCTGGGCGCGCGCGTTTACATCGCGCCGAACGCTACGGTGATCGGCGACTGCGTGCTCGGTGAAGAGACCAGCATTTGGTTCGGTGCAGTCCTCCGCGGCGACGTATTTCCCATTCGCATCGGCGCGAGGTCAAACATTCAAGACAATGCCGTCGTGCACATCACCGCGAGTACACACGCGACAACCCTCGGCGACGAAGTCACGGTAGGCCACGGCGCCATCATCCACGGTTGCACGATCGGCAATCGCGTGCTCATTGGCATGGGAAGCATCGTGCTCGACGGTGCCCAAGTCGGCGACGAGTGCCTCATCGGTGCCGGTGCGCTCGTTACACCAGGCACCGTGATTCCTCCGCGATCACTCGCACTGGGGCAACCTGCGCGGGTCGTACGCAAACTGAGCGACGAAGACGTCGTGCGCATTCGTGAATCGAGCGCGGTGTATGTGCAGTATGCGGCGAGTTTTGTTGCAGCGAGTTTTCGCCAGATGGGGTGAGTCGGTGGGGGGGGGGTGGCCCGACGAACTCCATCGCAGGCCATCACAACCCGCTGCGCACGCACACATCAACAACACCG
>CAMBEV010000270.1 GCA_945865595.1 Nannocystis exedens
AGTACCTTAGAAAACTCAAACTGTTCCCTCCGAGATGAACGGACGGTCTGCGGAGTAAGGCGCGCAAGCCGCTCAGTCCTTCTTCCGAATCCCCCCAAGCACCTTGCCGCAAGTCAACGTGCTTGACGCTGCTTCATACCGCGCCACCATCGCCTTGAGCGCCGCAGGATCACTCTTCGCGAGGTTCCTTGTCTCGCTCGGATCGTCGTCAAGTCGGTAAAGCTCAAACCGTTGATCGTTCTCGAACGCGATGAGCTTCAGATTCTCGTGAATCAACGCCCGCCGCCGTTTGTTGAAGTCGTCCTGCGGCAAATCACAGATCACGTCGCGTGCCTCAGGAAGCGCTCCGAGCAGTTCTGGCTTGAGGCTCTTTCCGGGCAGCGCCTTATCGACGGGCTGCCCCAAAAGGTCAACGACGGTCGGGGCAAGGTCGATGTGACTCCGCGCCACGTCGATTACCCGCGGCTTCGCGCCGGGCATCTTGATCATCCAGGGCACACGGACGAGCACGTCATACACCTCGAACGCGTGGCGCGTGAGCCCGTGCTCTCCGAACGCTTCGCCATGGTCGGCGGTGAGGATGAGCGCGGTCTTTGACGCCCAAGGTTGCTTCTCGATGAAGTCAAGAAGCTTGCCTACCCATTCGTCAGCAAAGTGAACCTCTTCGTCGTAGAGGTCGCGCGGCTTGCCGCCGAACTTCGGCCCGTCTTCGTGCCTCTTGTATTGGTCGTGGGGGTCCATGAAATGAAACCACGCGAAGAACGGTTTGTCGGTGAGCTTCTTGTCGCTCAGCATCTCGATCGCGAGCGGCGTGAGCTTCTGGCTGGTGATGTGCGGGTCAGTCTGCGGATCGAAGGTGATGCCCGGCACGAGTTTCCACACCGAAAACCCTTGGTCAAAGCCCGCCACGCCCTTACCGAGATACGCGTGCGCATGCGCCGCCACACAAGGAATCGAGGCCTCCCCGAGCTGCTCGCAGAAGAAGCGGTTCTCGTCCGCGTAGCGCGTGAAGAAGACGCCCGTGCGCGTCAGTTCGCTGGGGTAGCGGCCCGACAACATGCCGGGCACGCTCTTCGAGGTCGACGACGAGAGCGAATACGCTCGGCTGTAGACCGTCGCGGTCTTCGACCAAGCGGTGAGGCGAGGCGCAATGTCACGCGCGTAACCGGCCCAAGGCATGTCCGCTCGTAAACTATCGATACTAATCAGGACCACATTGAGCGCCCCAGCCCCAGCCGAAGCCCCAGCCGAAGCCCCAGCCGAAGCCCCAGCCCCAGCCGATGTCGTCAAGTAACTTGCCGATGCCGCCGCCGGGCTCCCGTTCGCGCCGGTCGAGCGCTCATTGCAGCCGCTAAGCCCCGCCAGGCTCAGCGCCGCCCATGCACCGCCAAGGCGGGCGTGATACACACGCGAGCGCATGCTTCCCTTCGTTTTTCTCGACGAATCGAAGATGTTCAACATCAAAGCGTGGGGGCTCATGTGTGCGATTGGGTACTTCGCCTGGGACCACGTGGCAACCAAGCGCATCGCCCGCCTGAACTACGATCCGGTGACGTTCAATTCGTTCACTGCCTGGACGTTCGCAAGCGCGGCGTTCTGGGCGCACGCGCTCGACTCGATCTTCTACCACCCTGACGAACTCACACGGCGGTGGTGGTCCATCTTTCTCATTTGGGAGAACATGAGTTCGATGGGCGGCATCGTGGGCGCCATCATCGGTGCAGTAATGTGGAAGTTCGTTCAAGTGAACAAGGTCGGCTACAAAATATGGCCGTCGCTTCGAAAATTGCCACTGCCGATCCTTCCGTACACGGACGTCATGTGCGCAACGTTTCCCATTGCGATGGCGTTCGGCCGCCTTGGGTGCGCGCTCGTGCACGACCATCCGGGTGCACTCGCGCCGCCGGGAACATGGGCCGCGTTGCGTTGGCCGCTCTCGCCTGAAGACGGCGTGCACCGCGTGTGGGGACCGCTCCACGTGCAGTTTGGCGGTTCGCTGACGCGGTACGACCTCGGCCTTATCGAGTGCGTGTTCGTCGCGTTCCTTGCGCTCGCGGTTGCACTCACATGGAACCGAAAGCTGCGGGTGGGCACCTATGCAGTGGTGATCTGCCTCGGTTACACGCCCGCGCGGTTTGTCATGGACTTCTACCGCGCAACCGAGGACAGCGCCGGCGACAAGCGATGGGGAACGCTCACCTTCGCGCAGTACGCCACCATGGTGATGTTCGCCTTGGGCCTCTTTCTGGCTTGGAAAATGAGGCGCGAACAAAACTTCGGCGCCGACGTAACCAAGGTTTCCGTCGGCGCTCGAAACTAGTAAAAACTGATTACGATTCGGTCCTGCTCACTCTTCCGCAGCGGCCTCAGCAGGAGCTTCCTCTGTAGACTCTGCGGCTGCTGCAGGTTCTGCTGCCGCGGCGGTGTCGGTGCTCGCAGCTTCCGTGCTGGTCGTTGCTGCTTCGTCCGCTTGAGCCGTCGCCGCTTCTGATGAAACCTCCGCGGGCTCAACCTGCTTTTCGCCCTCGGCGAGCTTCGCCTGGACCTTCTTGATGTCAGCTTGCACCTCAGCTTTGAGGTTCGCCGGCAGCTCACACTTGATCGTCGACACGATGGATTGCGCCGTCTTGCAAGCCCGCTCTGCATACGCCACTGCGACGCCGCGCTTTCCGGCGGTGAGGTCCGTCACGCCTTCGGTGACGGTCGTGAAGACTTCGTCGGCTTGCTCTTTGGTGACGGAGCAAGGGCTCTTCTTGCCGCCCATCTTGCCGCCCTTGCCGGCCATCTTGCCGCCAGCGCTACCTTTGCCACCCTTGCCGGCCTTGCCGCCGGCGCCACCTTTGCCACCTTTGCCACTCTTGCCGGCCTTGGCCTCGCGCATGTCGCCCTTAATGAGCTCAAGTGCGATGCAGGACTCGGTGAACGCCGCGACCACCTTCGGGTCTGCGGTCGATGCTGTCCCATCTGTCGCTTCGGCTGTCTCGGTCGTCTCTGAGTCGGTCGCCGCTGGCTTCTTGCCCTTGCCCTTGCCGGCCTTCTTGGCCGTTACAGCTCCGGTCAGCCGCCCCAACTGCTTGGTGACACCCAAGATGTACCCGACCGCGGGGCCCGCGGGCTTGCGCTTGCCAGCTTTCTTGCCACCGGGCTTCTTCTTGCCACCGGGCTTCTTGCCGCCAGGTTTCTTGCCGCCAGGTTTCTTGGCTCCACCCTTGCCGCCGCCAGGGCCTTCATCACTTCCCTCTGCGCCGCGGTTTCCTCCGCCGGCCGGGGGAGCCGCTACGGCCTCGCCGACCAGAGATGCCGAAAGAAGGGAAACTGCACACCACGAGATCCATTTTGCGAAACGATGACTCATATCGGCCCCCAGCATTATTTGTTCATTGACCAGAACGACCGAGCCCGACCATTCTGAAGATTTATTGATAATTTGGCACCAAGAGGCCGATTGTGGCGGGTCTAAGTGCGCTTCTCTTCATACTTGGACGGACGAACCGTGAAGACAATCAAGAATTCGTGTCGTCATTTAGACAAAGTCCCCGGAGGTTGCCCTGGATGAGGTGTGTCCTCATACGTTAAAGCCCGACAGGTGCTTCGTCTGTCTGACGAACATGATGACGATAATGAGCACGCTCACGAACGAGAGTACCAACTCGGCCAATGCGGACGAGGCGCCCATCTCGAGACTCGTTGCGACCAGCGCTGCCGCTGACACGACACCGAGCGCTTGCGCAAAGCGCCGCACGAGAACCATGTCCGGCTCAGGTCGCCCGCGTGCGTCGTCGATGCGCGCAAAGAAGTAGTGAGCCAGGACGATGAACGCCGCCATCGACAAGTATTCAGCACCATCGAAGATGGGTGTGCTCAAGAAGTAATCGTAAAGACCGTGAACGATGATCATCACGCCGATCGGGTTCAACGCGGTGACGGCTTCTTTTCGTAACGCGACGAGATCATAGAGGGCCTTGGCGCAAACGGCGGTGAGCGCCATGTGAAAGAAGTTCGCGGTGACGAAACGTGTGAGCGCGACGCTCCGCCCGAGGCCGAGGTAGTAGTTAATGTTTTCGACTGCGGCGAAGCCAAGGCCGACGAGCGCACCTGACACGAGCACTTCGAGCGGGCTGCTTCCTCGCCTCTTCAGCCACGGAATGAGCGGCAAGAAGAGAAGCACTTTGCAGAGTTCTTCGCGAAGTCCAACACCGGCGACGTAGAACACCAGGTCCGCGGCAGCGTCGGCTCTTTGTGTGAAGCCGAGTTGCGTTTCAATCGCGATCACGATGTCGGTCGGGACGATGCTGAGCACGCCGAGGACAAATGCAGCGAGGTACACCATCCAGCGCTTGTGGCTCGTTGCCTTACCGAGCGTGAGCGAAAACATGAGCCACATCAGCGCCGAAATGGTTGCGAGCACCAAGGGTGCCAACCGCGATTCCGCGAAGATCGACACGAGCGACCAACCCGCGGCCACAATCCAACGGTGATCGTGAACCGCGAGCTCGCGACGGATGCGTGCGTGCATCGGCTTCGGATGCGCGACGAGCCCTTTCCGGACGGACTCCCACTCCTGCAGGTCGATCCATAGCGAGAAAGCGTGCAGACGATCCGCGACGTGGCCACCGGGCACGTTCGACTCGCGGTAAAAGTATCCGGCTGCCGCCGTGTTGTCGTGCATTGCAAGGGTTGCGCGGCCAAGTGCGTGATTCGCCCAAGGCATGGGCGATGGACCCTCGGCGGCTCGCTTGATCGCCGTCATGTCTGTACGATTTTCGAGGACGAGAAAGGTCCGCCAAAACTGACCAATCACGCGCACATTTTCGGGCGTCTGTGGCTTCTCAAGCCACGCTTCAAGGTCGCTCTCGGGTACGACGTAGCGGGCGCTGAACGAAGCGGCATCGAGACCGCTCTCGCGCACGGCCACCGCGATCTTGTTCAGCTGGTGGTGGTGTTCGAGGAACGCGAACAAGAATGGCATCGTGGGCGTCTGGCTCTGCGCGTAGGCCCAGTAAGAGCGTTCGGCCTCATCGAGTTTCCCCTCGCGGGCGAGTGAGGTTGCCTTGCCCCACGGTTGCTCAAGTGGCTTGACGGACTGGGCGACGAGCGAGAGCGCGAACCCGAGGGCGACCATGCCCCCGAGCCAACCCAGCACCGTGCGCCAGACCCGATCGGGAATGAACGCGATTGCCAGGTGTCGTAGGTATCGAAAAAGGCTCACGCGAACGTCGTCCCATAGTGCCGCTGCCATATCGAACGATAGCGAACGACTT
>CAMBEV010000271.1 GCA_945865595.1 Nannocystis exedens
GCGCGGTTGTGCGTGCTGTGGGGCCGGCCCGCATTGGTGGCGTTGACCCGGCGACGAGGACATTTCAAGCACTTCGCATCGTGGTGAATGGTGAGCTCGATGAGCTCGAGACGCTGCTCGCCGCATTGCCGGAGGTGCTCAAGGAGGGCGCGAGCGCCGCGCTGTTGAGCTTCCATTCGCTTGAGGACCGCTTAGTCAAGCGCGCGTTCGCGGTGCGTGACCTTTGGTCTCCGCACTTCAAGAAGCCGCGCATGGCCACCGATGACGAAGCGACGCTCAACCCGCGTGCACGAAGCGCAAAAATGCGAGCGGCCACCCTCTTGGGGCCCGAGGCATGAAAGACAGCCGGTTTCTTCTACTGTGGACGCTCACGGTGGCGGCGACTGTCGCTGCATTTATCCTGCACCTTGCCATACGCGGAAAAACGATCGCTCTTGGTTACGATATTGGTCGCGCGCGCACCGAGCAAGCCAAACTTCGCGAAACACGGCGTGTCCTTCAGGTGGAGGTCGCGAGCTACCAGTCGCCCGAGCGCGTCGACGCGGTGGCCCGTACCCTCCTCGGCATGGAGCCGGCTCCCCCGGAGCGCACCGTGAACTTGCCCGCATTGGGCGAGGTCGCCGAAGGTAGCCGCTCGCGCAGCCCGGAACAGGAGCTCGCCCGACACACGCCATGAGGAACCTCGACCCGGTACGCGCAAAGTGGATCAGAGTCCGCGTCGGCGTGCTCTCGGGGTTGATGGCCGTGGGGCTTGGTGTCGTGGTGTCCACCGCATTTCGCGTGCAAGTCGAGGACGCCGCACCCTGGCGAGCGCTCGCCGAAAAACAGCGGCAGAGACGCCTGCACGTGCAGCCCAAGCGCGGGAGTATCGTCGACCGCAACGGCGTTTCACTGGCGGTGTCGATCGAAGTCCCGAGCGCGAGCATTGACGTGGGTGAGCTAATCCGCGGCATCGAGATGCCCGGTGATCAAGAGAGTTTCCTCCGCGAGAGCGCTCGCATGCTGAGCAAGACGCTCACGCTCGACGAGGTAGAGCTTTTCGCGAAGATGCAGGGTAGGCCTCGCTTCCTTTGGCTCAAGCGTCGCATCACGAGCGAGGAGACTGCAGCGTTGCGCCAGCTCGGAGACCCGAAGCGGCACACCAGGCCTATCCGTGGCATCGCGATCGATGGCGAAGGGCAGCGCTACTACCCAGCGCGCGAGCTGGGCTCCAACCTGCTGGGCTTCGTCGCTCCCGATGGTTTCGGCAAGGAAGGCATAGAGCTCTCACTCGACGAAGAACTTCGTGGCAAGCCCGAAGAAGTCAAAGGTCTGCGCGATCGCAGTGGTCGTCTGATCTTTGCTGAAGGCACAACGGACGAAAGAACATTGCAAGGTGCAGATGTCGTGCTGAGTATCGATTCAGCCATTCAGCACGTTGCCCAGCGTGAGCTCGACGCGGCCATGCGTACGTACGAAACGAAGGGCGCCTCGCTGGTGATGATCGATCCTGCGACCGGCGAAGTGCTCGCGATGGCGTCGAGTCCTGGCTACAACCCAAACGATTACGGCACGTCTGATCCCGAAGCCCGCCGAAATCGCGCACTTGTTGATCGATTTGAGCCCGGCTCAACGATGAAGGTGTTCACGGTGGCTGGGGCCCTCGCCGCAGGAACACTCAAGCCGGTTGACCCAATATTCTGTGAGCGTGGAATCTACCAGCTTGGCAGCGTCACGATTCACGATACCCACGTTTCTGAGTGGCTCACCCCGACACAAGTGCTCGCCAAAAGCTCGAACATCGGAGCGCTCAAGATCGGTCTTGGTCTCGGCGAAGCGGGGCTCTACTCGACGCTTCGTCGCTTTGGCTTCGGGGAATCCACGGGCCTCGGCCTTCCAGGAGAATCGTCGGGAGTGCTGCGTCCCAAAGCCCGTCCGTGGTTCGAGGTCGAAACAGCCAACGCCTCATTCGGGCAAGGGATCGGCATTACGACGATGCAGCTTGCGATGGCGATGGGTGCGATAGCCAATCACGGCAAGTTGCTCGAACCCATTTTGGTCAAGAAGATGACCGATAGCGCGGGCAAGATTTTGCGCGAGAGTCATCCGCGCGTTCGCCAGCAAGCGGTACCCGGACACGTCGCACGGATGGTTGCCGACATGCTGGTTGCGGTGACCGAGCCGGGCGGCACAGGCGTTGAGGCCGCTGTTCCGGGGTTTCGTGTCGCAGGGAAGACAGCGACTGCGCAGAAGGTCGACCCCTTGACCGGTAAGTATGCGGCAGACAAATTTACAGCGTCCTTCATGGGGTTCGTTCCCGCCGAGCGTCCTCGGCTCGTCGTCGCCATCGTCCTCGACGAGCCCATGATTGGTCGTTACGGCGGAGACCTCGCAGGACCGGTCTTCAGGCGTGTGGCTGAGTCCACGCTTCGTTATCTAGGGGTGACGCCGACTGCGAGCACGCCCAGGATAGCTGAGGTCAAGCAAGGTGACGATCCTGCTGGAGCGGCCCTGGCGGGGATGCGGCCCCCGTCAGTCGATCCCAATTCGTCAACCGGCTTACCGGTAGAGCCAGTTCCGGCAGGCACGCCTTCCGTTGAGGTGCCAAACACGACGCGCCTGCTCGCACGACAGGCGGTCATATCCCTCACACAGGCGGGCTTCGTCCCGCGAGTCGAAGGTATTGGGCGCATCGTGCGCCAGTTGCCGGCTCCCGGTACGCTCGCTCCAAAGGGTACCACCGTGCGGCTTGTGCTCGAGCCGCCGTCGTGAGTCGAATTTCGCTCGACGCCATCGCCTCGGAGCTCGGTGGGAGAGCGCACGTGCGGGGCAACGGCGAGGCGCGCGTCTCAGGCCTAACCCAGGACTCTCGAAAGGTAATGCTTGGCGATCTATTCGTGGCGCGCAAGGGCGCAAGCATCGATGGAACGCAATTTATAGATCAGGCGATCGCCACTGGAGCAGGGGCCATTTTGATTGCGGAGCGCGACGTCGAGCGGGCGCCAGCAGCGTTGCCTGCGCTTGTTGTGGCAGACGTACAGCGTGTTCTCGGGGAAGTCGCATCGACGATCTACGGCCACCCATCTTTCACCGTTGAAGTGGTCGGCGTCACCGGAACCAATGGTAAGACAACCGTCACGCACCTCGTGGCTGCGGCCCTCAATGGCGCGGCGGGTTCCATCACCTGCGGCGTCGTCGGAACAGTCGGCGCGCAGCTTGGCGCCTGGTCGGCTCCGACCAGCCACACGACACCTGAAGCCGATGAGTTAGCGCGCCTTCTCGCCGTGATGCGCGATCGCGGTGCTAGGCATGTGGCGATCGAAGTGTCGTCTCACGCGCTTGTGCAGCACCGGGTGAGAGGCACGCGCCTGCAGGCTGCAGCGCTCACCAATTTTACGCAGGACCATCTCGACTTTCACGGGTCGATGGAAGCCTATCGCGACGCCAAGGCGAGCCTCTTCAGGGAGCATGCGCCCGGTGCTGAAGTGCTCAATGTCGATGATGCATTCGGAAGGCAACTTGCCAACGAGCGGATCGTTCCAACCGTTTCCGTGAGCCAGCACGATAGTGAGGCGACCGTGTACGCCGAGCGATCCGCCGTGACGGCGACAGGTATCAGCGCGGACGTGCGAGTTGACGGGCGCTTGTTCGGGCTGCAGTCGCGTCTTATTGGCGCACACAACCTTGAGAACTTGTTGATGGCGATTGGGATCGCCCGCGCACTCGACGTCGACATCGAGCGGGTGATGCACGCGCTCTCTCTTGCCGGTGGGGTGCCTGGGCGCCTCGAGCGTTGTGATAGTCAAGAAAATGAACCATTGGTGCTTGTCGACTACGCCCACACCCCTGATGCACTACGGCGGGCACTCGCAACGTGCCGAAATCTTGTGCCAGGGCGCCTCACCTGCGTTTTCGGCTGTGGAGGCGAGCGGGATCGCATCAAACGACCGATCATGGGAGAACTTGCAACGCGCCTTGCCGACGTGGCCATCATTACCAACGACAATCCACGTAGCGAAGACCCGCTTGCGATAGCCCACGAGATCGATCAAGGGCGTGGCTATCGCATCGAGCTCGATCGCGAAAAGGCCATCGAGCTCGCGATTGCCGCGTCGGGTCCTGGCGATTGCGTGCTCATCGCAGGCAAGGGCCACGAGACGTATCAAATCATCGGCGCCCAGACGTCTCACTTCGACGACCGTGAAATCGCGCGCGCCGCGCTTTCTCGGCATCATGGATCGCGCTGATGGCCACCCCAATCCCAACGAATGATGCGCGCTTCACTTCTTGGGAGATCGCCGCCGCGACTGGTGGTCGATTGGTACACACACTTGACGATGGGCCGAGCGTTGGCGTTACCTCTGACACCAGGGCCGTGCGCCCCGGCTGCCTGTTTGTCGCCCTCGCAGGAGAACGTTTCGACGGTCACCACTTTGTGCATGATGCCGTTGCCAACGGCGCGACTTCCATGGTGGTGCGAAACGGGCAGGGAAGGGGCCTTCGTGCGAACGTGATCGAGGTCGATGACACCCTGGTTGCCTGGGGTGCCCTCGCACGCGCTCACCTTGATCGATGGCGCAAGCGTCTGAGGGGCCCATCCGTGGTCGGCATCACGGGCAGCGCGGGCAAGACGACCACGCGGCTTCTCACGGCAGCACTCCTTGCCGAGCGAAGGTCCGTCGTTTCGAGCGTGGGTAATCTCAACAATCGCGTGGGCCTACCGTCAATCGCGTTTACCGCAGACGTCGCTCACGATGCCGCCGTTTTCGAGCTGGGGATGAGTCTGCGCCACGAGATTGCGCAGCTCGCCGCGATCGCACGGCCTGATGTCGGCGTGGTTCTCAACTGCGGCGTTGCTCACGCCGAGGGCGTCGGGGGCACTCGAAGCGACGTGGCGCGCGAGAAAGGTGCGCTCTTTGAGGCACTTCCCGCATCGGGCCTCGCGATTGTCAACGGTGATGACGATGCTGCGCTTGGCCAACTTGTGCGAACGGCGGCGCGGTCGCTTCGCTTCGGAAAAGACGCAACCAATGACGTGCGGCTCCTCGCTCGTGAACCGCATGGTTGTGGCGCTAGCCTTGCCATTGCCAACTGTGGTCGGCCCCTGCGCGCGTTCTTGCCTCTCGCAGGGGAGGCGGCCGCGATCGATTTTTTAGCCGCCCTTGCAGCAGCCGAAGCGATTGTCGGCCCACTCAGCGAAGGTGAAGTCGCACATGCGCTGTCAACGGTGAATGCAATGGCTGGACGTGCTCACGTCGTTCATGCAGGA
>CAMBEV010000272.1 GCA_945865595.1 Nannocystis exedens
GAAGCTGCGGCACTGCGAAAGTTGAGAACGCGCGCAGCGGCGACAAAGCAACGGAGCGATTCAAGCGACGGCAGCATCGAGAGGTTGGAGTCTACGCGCTATAGTCCCGCGGTGACCGTCTCCGAAGAATCATCGGGCACCGGAATTCCGCCCTCATCGCCCCCGTCACGAAAGACAATCGCACCCTGCTTCGAGGGGTATTTGCCCTTAATCGGTCCATAAAAGTTACGAATCTTGTCCAGATCGCTCTCGGGGTCACCTGAGGGCCAAAAGACGTCACCCATACCGCCCACTTTGCGCCCGTAGTCGAGGAAGCCCATGACGATCGGAACCTTCGCGGCGCGCGCAATCCAGTAAAAACCGGTCTTCCAGCGCTTTGCGGAGTTGCGCGTTCCTTCCGCCGCCACGGCGAGGACGAGCTTCTCGTGTTCATCGAAGAGCGCGGCCATGCGCTCCACGGCGTTCTCGCGCGAGCGTCGATCGACCGCGATGCCACCCATCGCGCGCAGGATGCGACCCTTCACGCCTTCGAACAACGTGTGCTTCGCCACAAAGCGAAAATCGAGCCCAATCGCCCACGCGCAGGCGAGCGTAAAGGGTAGGTCCCAGTTCGACGTATGCGGCGCCGCCAAGAGAACCGCCTGGGGTACGTCGGGTGCGCCACCTTCGACGCGCCACCCAAACGCCCTCAACCAGGCGCGACCGATCGCACGTTTGATCCCCTTCGATGCCATCGGTCTGAGGCTAGACCGCCCGCCGTCAAAACACCCAAAAGACAGGGACCCGTGACGAAAGTATGGGCATCGCAGCGACCTTCGTGACCAAAGCGTGACATTGCGTGCAGAGCCCGCGATGAGTCATGCTGGCGCCGCCATGAAATTGACCCTTGGTCCTCTCGCCCTGTTGGCGCTCAGCGCAGCGCTCCTCCACTGCAGCAACGCTTCGATGACGCCCACCGATGCCTCTGCCTTACTCGACGGTGGCACCGACACGGGACAAGCCACCGATGCCGGCGATGCAGCTGATTCGCAACTGCCAGCGTTACTTTGGGAGTACCACAAGCCCAATGGTTCCCCGAACCTGCGAAGCACCATGGCAATCAGTAACAACGGAAGTCATGTTTTCACCGGTGGGTGGTTCGGCGGCGGCAAGTTGTTCAAGATCGCAGGCGGCGACGGGACGCCTGTTTGGGAGGTCGACAAGCCAGGAAGCTTCGGCGTTGCCGCAGCAAAGTCGAGCGACGTGCTGTACAGCGCGTGGGATCGCAAGGAAGACAACGGCACGCTCGTCGCGTTTGAGGTGAGCCAGTATTCGAGCGCGTCAGCAACACCCCTGTGGACCTACGACGGCCTTGCCCATGGCTACGTACAACACAGCATTGACAGCCAAGGTCTCATGGCGACGTCTGCCGACGGTGGCGTTCTCGCCGTTGCGGCCATCACCTTGAAGGAAAACGCGTCAACGATTCTCTTCTTCCGCAAGGGTGAGAGCCAACCGTACGCGGGCCACGCACTGCCATCCACCGCGCGACAAATTCGGATGAGCGACGACGGCGCGGTCTTGGTCGTGCACTACGGGTCAGACGTACGGCGCATCGACGCCAAGACGGCGACTGAGGTGACGACGGTCGGCGTGGGCTCGGGGACCGACTGCCTTGGTGTGAGCGCGGATGCGTCTGTGTTCGTGCACGGCTTTCTCAAGTTGAAAGCGTACAAATGGAACGGAGTCGGTTACGATTCGCAGTGGGAGTACGCGCTCGACGGCCAATCAGGCGCAGGCGCGGCAGCGGTCGCGGATGACAACGATGCGATCATCGCCGCCTGGGACAAGAGCACGACGTCATCACAGGAAGGGGCCGTCACCCGCTTTTCACTGAGGCAGGGCAATGTGCCCACTTGGCGTTACGATTTGAAACCCGACGCGAGCAAGACCGGTCAGAACGCCGCTTGGGCTGCGATCTCAAGCACAGGCGCATGGTCGGCGGTCAGTTGGTGGGGCACCGAACACAACACAGAACCGGAGGTCATGGTCTTCCGCGACGAGGCTCCTACGGCGCCTTACTTCGGCATCGACCTGCCAGGATCAGGCCTCGCGGTCGGCATGACCCACGACGGTCGTTACCTCGCGGCAGTAGGCAAGGGGGTTCATGCGAATCAGAGCGGCAACGGCGGAAGCGTCGTGGCTGCGGAGCTCCACCGCTAGTCAACCAAGTTGAATTTTGAGGCCCCATTCTGGACTCTGATCGGGGTCATCGCAAATGCGCTCGCCAACCACGACGGCGCCGAACGCTGCATAGAGACGGTGGGCTTCGACGAAGCGCTTGTCACTCCAGATCTCAAGACGCTGCGCGCCGCGTGACTTCGCAAAGTCGATCGTGCGCTGCATCAAGATCCGACCGAGCCCAGCACGCCGCGCACCTTTGCGAACGTAGAGTCGCTCGAGCGAACAGTCGGCGCCCGCGACCCGAACCGTTTCGTCAACTGTATGAACTGTATCGCCAGGCGGGAGTGGTGCGAACCGTACGAGCGCTGCCGTGCCTACGAGCCTGGAAGTTGCGCCATCGACCGCGACGAAGAACGCATCATCTCGCTTGAGGTAGGCGTCACCCAGCGCATAGAGGTCAGCATGGTAACCATCGGCCTCCCACGTGAAGCCGTACTCATCGTAAACTTCGTGAACAACATCAGCCGCAGCCGTGCCCTCGTGCGCGAGCGCCATGCGCACTTCATATTGACGTGAAGCATCGCCAGACATGGGCACAGCGATACCAGCGTCAGGCCGCAAAAACGGACACAAAACGACGAAGCCAACTTTGCTCTTTCGAGTGCAACGTTGGCTTCGCAGGTCCTTCGGCTGCGCCTCAGGATGACAAGAGAGGCCTAAGCCTGTGCGACTTCGGGCTTCTTCGCGGGCGACTTCTTGTTCATGTCTTCGAAGATCTTCTTCTCGGTGCCAAGGCTCAGTTGGCCGAGGTACGAGCGGCGATTGAAGTTGTTGCGGTTCTTGTTCGCAACGACTTGGAAGCAAGCGGCGCTGCCTTGCTCGGCGATGCGCACCGACCATGCGAGGAACATGTGCCAGAGGCGGTACCAACGCTCGCCGTAGGAGCTGAGGATCGCAGCCTTGTTGGACATCCAGTTGTCGTGCCAGCGCTTGATCGTGATCGCGTAGTGAATGCTGACGTTCTCGACCGAGTGGATCTCGAAGCCCGCGGCCTCCATTGCCTTCATGTAACCAGACAGTGGCAATGACGCGTCGGCGCCTGAGAAGATATACTTGTTCATGAACAAGCCCCAGATCATGTCTTCCGGTCGAAGATTGACGACGGGTAAGCCTTCATCACCGCCGCTGCGGAGCCCCGTCCACTGGATGAGGAAGATACCGTCGTCCTTGAGGCGGTCATAAACCAACTCGAAGTACTTCGAGAGGTTCTTCACGCCGACGTGCTCAACCATTTCGAGTGAAACAATTTTGTCGTACTGCACTTGCGGCGTATCGCGGTAGTCGACGCAAAGGACTCGCGCTTGCTTGTCGACGCCGGCGTCGCGCATGCGCTTGTTGCCGTACTCGGTTTGGTTTTGCGAAATCGTGACGCCGGTCGCGTCCGCGCCCCACTTCTGGGCGGCGCGGCGCGCGAGTGTGCCCCAGCCGCAGCCGATGTCGAGCAATCGCTCGCCGGGCTTCAATTGGAGCTTGGCGCACGCAAGGTCAATTTTGTTGTCTTGTGACTGCTCGAGCGTTTCGCTCTCGTCGGCATTGAGAAAGTAACCTGACGTGTAAACCATGCGCTCGCCCAGGAACGCTTCGAAGAAGTCGTTGCCGCGATCGTAGTGGTCACGAACGATGCGCTTGTCCTGCTCCTTCGAGTGGATGGCGACTTCGGGAATCATGCGCGTGAAGAAGAACTTGAAGTGGTCGGGCGTGAGCGTGTACTTGACCAATCCCTCGCGGTTATCGAGGAACGTGTAAATGTCACCAGGAATGTCCAATTTGCCTTCGAAGTAAGCCTCGAAGAGCGTCGACATCGGCATGACCTCGCTACCGCTCGCATATTGCGAAGCGAGAGCCGAGTCCTTGAACACTACGTAATCGGTCAACTTAGGCATTTTCGGTTCTCCTCGTGTCCGCGCGCTGCGGCTTGTTGAATGCGGGCGGACCGAACCATGAAATCGTCGGGAGCGCACGGCTGACCCCCTGAGATAAACCGCGAATTTTCATACGCGCGGACCTGTGTGCGCAGAAGCCGACACGGCATCGACCTCGTTCGAGAACTTTTCGACGGAGGGTGCGTCGAAGAAAGCAACAAGGGAGATTTCCGATGCAACGAGGATGGGTATCTGTAACTGCGCTTGCACTGATTGCGGGCGCTGCAGTTGGGTGTGCGGGCGGTAAGCCGGCGGTTCAAGCGCCGACAACGAACCTCGGACGCATTGTCGTCTACCGAAACGGCGTCGCGTACTTCGAGCGCTTCGCAGAGGTGAACGACGACTATCTCACCCTTCAGGTGCCGGCCGAGCGCGTGGACGACTTTCTCAAGTCGCTCACCGTGACGGATGCCAGCACCGGCGAGCCTGCGCCGATTGCGTATCCGCGCATTCCCACCGGAGAGACCGGCACTGTTGCGATGAAGATTCGACTGCTCGGCGCGAAGCCGCACAAGTTGAAGCTCTCGTATGTGACCGAAGCCCCTGCGTGGAAGTCGAGTTACCGCGTCGCCGTGCTCGACAAGGGCAAGGTCGAGTTGCAAGCGTGGGCGCTTGTCGACAACAACTCGGCTGAGGATTGGGAGAACGTGCGGCTCGGTGTGGGCTCAAGCTCGGCGCTTTCGTTCCGTTACGATCTGCGATCCCTTCGTGAGGTGTCGCGCGAAACGCTGCACTCCAACGAGCTCTTTGCGGCGGCACCGCCAACGGGTGGGTCGAGCTACGGCAGCGAGGATGCCAAGTCTCGCATGGCGCGCAACGTCGTCGGCGAGCTGAGCGATGACGCTCTTGCCATGGCTGAAGAGAAGGAAGTCGACGCGGCTTCGACATCCGCCGCGCCGTACCCGCAAGTTCGCCCCCCCAAACACCGACAGCCAGACGAGTCGGCATTCGGGGGCAGGGGCGCAGGCCATCTCTCTGGCGCAGCAGGTGTCGCGGCTCCGTCCTTCGCGCAGGCACGCAAGGAGAGTCCGATCGCGCACCTCGGATCGCGTCTTAAGGGCTCGAAAAACGCGATCGTCGTCGAGGGCTACGCCAACG
>CAMBEV010000273.1 GCA_945865595.1 Nannocystis exedens
AGAAGACGCTGTCCCTGGTGCGCGATTCTGCGTGAGGATTCCACAATGATTGGCGATCGCTATCAACAGATCCTTGAGACCGCACCCGATGCCATGGTGATCGTCGAGAGCGATGGAACCATGGCGTTCGTCAACCGGCAGACCGAAAAGCTATTCGGCTACGCGCGCGCCGACTTACTAGGTAAGCATCTTGACGTATTGATCCCGAGCCGATTCCACCGGACACACCACGGTCACGTGGGACGGTATTTCAGCAGGTCCGAAACACGGCCCATGGGGTCGGGGCTCGAACTGTTTGGTCAACGTGCTGACGGCACCGAGATTCCCATCGAAGTGAGCCTGAGCCCCGTGCAGACCGCCGAGGGGATGCTGGTCTCGGCCGCGATTCGCGACATCACCAACCGCAAGCACCTCGAGGCAGAACTCCGCGAGGCGCAGGCCGCCGCGGAAGCCGGAAGTGCGGCAAAGAGCGAATTCCTTTCGTCGATGAGTCACGAGCTGCGCACGCCGCTCAACGCAATCCTCGGTTTTGCGCAGCTACTTCATCGTGACAAGAAGGAACCGCTGTCCGAGAGGCATCGCGATCGCGCGGCCCACATCCTCAAAGGAGGGGAGCACCTCCTTCGGCTGATCGACGACATTCTTGATCTGTCCCGCATAGAGGCAGGTGGAATCTCCACATCGGCCGAGACGGTGCACATCGCTGAAGCGCTCGAGACTGCGAGGGCGACCCTCGAGCCACTCGCTGCGCGCGACGGCATCACTCTCGCGATCAGCCCGCTGCCAGCGGACATCGAGACCGTCAACGCGGACCGAACGCGGTTCGTTCAGATTTTGATGAACCTCGGCTCGAACGCCATCAAGTACAACCGCCCAAACGGAAAGGTAACCTTCTCGGTTACATATGGCGCCACAGGAAATATCCGCGTCTCGGTCACCGATACAGGCATCGGCATCGCAAGCGAAAATCAGACCAAGCTGTTTCAGCCGTTCCAGCGCGCCGGTCAAGAAACTGGACCGATCGAAGGCACGGGCATCGGGCTGGTCATCACAAGGCGCCTTGCCGAACTGATGGGTGGAAGCGTCGGCTTTGTGAGCGTGGAGGGCGTGGGGTCAACATTCTGGGTTGAGGTTCCGCCGCCCGTCGCAGAGGCACTTGCGCCACCTGCACCGGTAACTCACGACGTCGGCAGCGCACCCCGCCTCGGCGACGATGAGCGGTTGATCCTCTACGTGGAAGACAATCCCGCCAACGTCGCATTCATGACGGACGCACTCAGCAACTTCGCCACGCTCGAGCTCATCAGTGCGCCAACCGCCGAGATGGGCATCGAGCTCGCGCGGGCGCGGCCCCCTGCCGTCATCATCATGGACATCAACTTGCCAGGGATCAGCGGACTCGATGCGCTTCTCGCACTGAAGCAATTTCCCGAGACGCGGGATATCCCCATCATCGCGCTCACCGCCGCTGCGTCGCCCCGCGATCGTCAACGAGGTGAACAAGCGGGTTTCTTCCGGTACCTCACAAAGCCGGTACAACTTGACGAGCTCGAGGATGCGCTCGCAGCGCTCTTTCGAGCGTTGTGAGGCGAGCGTTGTGAGGCGAGCGTTGTGAGGCGGCCGTTGTGAGGCGAGCGAAGAAGCCGCTTCACGCGTGGTCTATACCCAGCGCTCGCTCTTCGTGCCGTGCGTGCGCGTTCAGGCTGTCGATGAACGCGCGCACTGCGGGGATGCGCAAACTTTGCATATTTGCAGCGTGCCGCAACTCGGCGAGGCGTGCCCTAAGATGCCGGTGCTCTTCGACAAAGACGCGCACGGCGCGATTGCCCTTCGCGAGCAAGCTCGGGAAAAGCAAGTGCTCCTCAGCGTCGAAGTGCGCAAGAACCGCCGCCTCGAAGTCTATCCACCGAAGTTCGGCGAGCGCATCGTCGTCTGCCACCAACGAGGCCATCAGCGGCTCGAGACAGGCGTCAATCTCCGCACCTTGGAGTGTAACGGCCTGGGGGCTATCGTCTGGCGGCGACATCTCTGGCACCGGAGCAAGGAGCGTGCCCACAACGCGCTTCCGCCTATGGGACGACCGGCAGCCTCCCCGACATTCCTGCGAAGAAGTCGTTGCCCTTGTCATCAACGACGATGAACGCCGGAAAGTCCACAACGTCAATTTTCCAAACCGCTTCCATCCCGAGCTCCGCATACTCGAGAACGTCAACTTTCTTGATGCAATCCTTGGCGAGCCTCGCAGCGGGGCCGCCGATCGAACCGAGGTAGAAGCCGCCGTGCTTCTTGCACGCATCGGTCACCTGCCGCGACCGATTCCCCTTGGCCAGCATCACCATGCTTCCGCCGTTGGCTTGAAAGAGGTCCACGTATGAGTCCATACGGCCAGCGGTTGTGGGGCCGAACGACCCTGACGCGTAGCCCGCTGGCGTCTTTGCTGGGCCGGCGTAATAGACCATGTATTGCTTCATGTAGTCCGGCAGCCCTTGGCCGCGATCGATGCGCTCTTTCAGCTTGGCGTGCGCAATGTCGCGCGCAACGATGAGTGAACCCGAGAGGCTGAGGCGCGTGCGAATCGGATAACGCGACAGCTCGGCGCGAAGCTCGCTCATTGGGCGATTGAGATCGAGCCGCACCACGTCACTCTCAAGGTCGCCCTCAGTAACCTCCGGCAAGAACCGCGCGGGGTCTCTCTCGAGCTGCTCTAAGTAGATCCCGTCGCGTGTAATTTTGCCCAGTGCCTGCCGGTCGGCCGAACACGACACCGCGATCGCCACCGGACACGAAGCGCCGTGGCGCGGCAGGCGAACGACTCGCACGTCATGACAGAAATACTTGCCGCCGAACTGCGCGCCGATCGCCGTCTCCTGCGCGAGTTGGAGAACTTTTTGCTCAAGCTCAAGGTCCCTGAACCCTCGACCTAGCGCGTTGCCGGTCACTGGAAGCGCATCGAGGTAGTGCGCCGAAGCCAGCTTGGCGACCTTGAGCGCATGCTCCGCCGACGTGCCTCCGACGACCACGGCCAAGTGATACGGAGGGCAGGCCGCCGTTCCGAGAGCACGTAGCTTTTCGTCAAGAAACTTCATCAATGAGTCAGGGTTCAGAAGCGCCTTGGTCTCTTGGTAGAGGTAGCTCTTGTTCGCGCTGCCGCCGCCTTTGGCCATGAAGAGAAATTTGTACGCGTCGCCCTCGGTCGCGAAAATCTCAATCTGCGCGGGTAGGTTGTTACCCGTGTTCTTCTCGTTGTACATATCGATCGGCGCGAGTTGCGAATAGCGCAAATTCGCTGTTTGGTACGTATTGAAGACGCCGCGCGCAATGGCTTCCTCGTCGTTGAACCCGGTGAAGACAAGCTGGCCCTTCTTGCCCATCACGATCGCCGTGCCCGTGTCTTGGCATGACGGCAAGACGCCACCCGCCGCGATGCTTGCATTCTTGAGCAATTCAAGCGCAACGAAGTGGTCGTTCGGCGACGCTTCAGCATCGTCAAGAATGCTTCTCAGTTGCTGAAGGTGACCCGGCCGCAACAGGTGCGCAATGTCGCGCATCGCACGCTCGGTGAGCAACGTGAGAGCCTCGGCCTCGACCTTCAGGAAGGTGCGCCCCCCCGCTTCAAACGTCGAGACGTGGTCTTTGGTGAGCAACTCGTACGGCGTGTCGTCGTGGCCGAGCGGGAGGATTTCTTGAAACGTGAAGTTCATTGCCGAAGGAGGGTACCTCCGTTCGAACAAGTGCGCTGCGTCACTTCGGCACACACACCATGCTCATGCAGTCGGGCAGCACCTTGTAGCACCTCGGCGCGATGCAGTTTTCGGTCGCTGTACAATCCGCGGCTGTCACGCACTCACGCCTCTTAGCGGGAGCATCAGGGGCAGGGGCCATCGTGCGAGTCATCACTGGCGGCACCGGCTGCGCGTGCGCTTCGCTTGAGGCCTCAGGCGCCGCGATCGCGCTCGAAGTCGGGGTAGGTATCGACGACGTCGGCGCAGCGACAGGAGCAACCGGTGGGTTCTCTGCCGCGCATGCTGCGAGGACCGCGGCGAGTGTGCAAACCAGAATCGTACATTTCATTGACGAAACGATACGAGCGAAGCGCCTACCCGGTCCATAAAAAAAGCCGCGACCCTCTCGGACCGCGGCTCTCCAGTTTGAAACGTCTACAGTTACAAATTACTCAACAGCCGGCGCGGCAGCTGCCGCCGCGGGTGCGCCTTCCGTCTCGATGCGCATGCCGTAGAACGACCGGTACACGAAGATCATCGAGATGAAGAGGCACACGGCCGCGATGGCGTTCGTCATGCCCGAGCCTTGGCTCGCGCTCATCTGCACCGCGAGCTCGACAGCCAGAAGGCCGAACAGCGTCGTGAACTTGATGATCGGATTGAGCGCAACCGACGACGTGTCCTTGAAGGGATCGCCAACGGTGTCGCCGACGACGCACGCGTCGTGAAGTGGCGTGCCCTTCTCTTTCAGCTCCACTTCGACAATCTTCTTCGCGTTGTCCCACGCGCCGCCGGCATTGGCCATGAAGAGCGCCTGGAAGAGACCGAAGAGGGCGATCGAGATGAGGTACCCGATGAAGAGGTACGGATCGGCGAACGCGAACGCGAGCGTCCCGAAGAACACGGTCAAGAAGATGTTGAACATGCCCTTCTGCGCGTAGATGGTGCAGATCTCGACGACCTTCTTTGAGTCTTCCATCGAGGCCTTCTCGACGCCGTCGAGTTTGATGTTCGCCTTAATGAATTGCACTGCGCGGTAAGCGCCCGTGGTGACCGCCTGGGTCGATGCACCGGTGAACCAGTACACGAGAGACCCGCCGCCGATCATTCCGAGCAAGAACGGCGGATAGAGGATCGACAACTTGTCGACGTCGTGCGTGAACTTGTCGGTGAGCGTCATGATGATCGAGAAGATCATGGTCGTCGCGCCGACAACTGCGGTGCCGATGAGCACGGGCTTCGCAGTCGCCTTGAACGTGTTACCTGCGCCGTCGTTCTCTTCGAGGAAGTGCTTGGCCTTTTCGAACTGCACGTCGAAGCCGAAGTCTTTCTTGAGTTCAGCAGCGATGCCCGGAATCGCCTCGATGGTCGAGAGCTCGTAGACCGACTGCGCGTTGTCCGTCACAGGGCCGTACGAGTCGACCGCGATGGTGACAGGCCCCATGCCGAGGAAGCCGAAGGCCACGAGGCCAAACGCGAAAACCGCCGAGGGGTCGAAGCTGCCGACCATCATGATC
>CAMBEV010000274.1 GCA_945865595.1 Nannocystis exedens
TGAAGCCGCTTTCGGACCGCTTGATCGGGTAAGCTACTTTACCACTTTGAACCCGCTCGATGAGCTCGATGACGCGGCTGTCGCGGGGCATCACCGCCGTCGCGGAAAAGCGACTGTTGAGCAGATGGGTCAGCCCCATCGTGCGCACACCCTTCTTGTAGTACCGGTCGAGCGACGCTTCCCAGTCACGCTTTCCGAAGAGCTCGCCGACTTCGATAGAGAGCACGACCGCTAACTTGCCTTGATTGATGATTCGCCGGGCGTCCCCTGGCGTGCGTGCGATCTCGTACCAGGGATGAACCCTCGCGAAGTTGTGCGCGGCATCCACCATCCGGTCGACTGCCGCCATGTCGTTGCATTCCCATTTGCGAAATTTCTTTGGAATCACATCGCAAAACGGTTCGTCATTGCCCGCCGACATGACGACGAGTGAAAGGCCCCTTTGGTGGGCGCGCTTGAGCCAGTCGGCGTGAACGGTCTGATGGCTTACCGCATCCCAGCGCGGCCACCCGTTGAACGTGGGGTATCCGTCTCGCCGCTTGCCATGAAAACCGAAGGTGCCTTCGCCGAGCAAGAAGCCATGGTCGTTGCCGCCGCTGCACACGGGCAGCGCCTTGCTCTGCGGCCCATCGTGCTTGCCCCAGATGAACCCCCCACCCCAGGCGAGGTCGGCCATTTGGTGCAAGTGGGTGTCCGCGAATCCCTTCACGGGTTGGCTCTTCGCTGGCGCCACCGGGGCCCCTGAGGCGGTCGCTGTGATGGCCAAGGCCGCCATGACGGTTCCGAAGAAGGACGCGGGCCAGGCCGCACTCAAGGGGCTCATCGTGATCGTCTCCGTTCGGGTTCTTGTGATTGCGCGCCAATGTTCACTTGGGGCAATTGCCAGCGACACCTGGTTGCGCAATGGCGGCCGTCGGCGTGCTTCCCGCAAGCCACGCCTGCCAAACGTCAATCATATTGACGTTCTTGCCGTCGACCGGAATGCGCACATCAAAGACGTGTTCACTGTTGCGCAGCGTCTCGTGTTTGGTGCAGCTCGGACCGAACACAGCGGGTGTCACGGCGATCGCACTGCGCTCATTCGCCATGCTCTTCAGTGACGTAAGGCCGCCAAGCGATTCGCGAACGAGCGCCGCGAACGTCGCCTCGTCAACGGGACCACCGCCGTCTTTCTTCTGAAAGTTCCCCTCAGTAACGGCCCGGAAGTGCAATTCATCGCGCTGGCCCATGCGCACGAGCATCGGCGTCGTGATGTGGTGCGCCATCAGGTAGTCGTTGTCGGCGCAGCGCCACTCGAAGCCAGGAGCGTTCGCCTTCTGCCAAGAGAGGCAGCTGTCGTCGGTTCTTGCGCCCCAGGTTGCGAACCCGCCCGCGGTGTACTCGTTCCGCATGATGTCTTCCCAACTGCACAGTTTCATGGCGGTGCAGAGCGGACTCGCGCTGAGGTCGTAGCTGTCATAGGAGGGCGCCAGCGATGAGTCGATGAGGGCACGGAAGTCGAGCGCGCACGGACTCGCGCCGCACGTCGGTCGGTTCTGCGCCAACAGCGCCCCGAGGGCATCGGCGTGCCGGGCGACGCCGCCGCCACCCGCGGATGCCCCCGCCAACACCACGTGGGACGCATCGTCTAAGTCGGGCGCCGCCACGCCAGCGACGCTCACCGCAGGGCCTCCCGCCTTGCGCAACGTCGCGACCACCGCATCCACCACGTACGCGCCGAGAAAGTCGATCCGATACGATACCACACCCGCGTCTGCCGCGTTGGGCGCCACCGCGGACAAGACGCGCCCCTCCGCCTGCCCCGCCCAGTTGTCCGACGTGCAGAAGTGCACAAAGACGTGGTTCCAATCACCCCAGGGGTTGTCGCTGCGACGGTCGAGAATGCCCTCGCCGTGGGTGCCGGTCGGGGTCTCCTTCGAGGACATCTGGAAGGCGCTGAAATTCGTGTCGAAGCCGCAAAACCGATTCGCACACGCCTGGCCACTTCGGCATCCGCCACCACCGTTGAGCTGAATCACCCATTTGTTGCGCGACACGTCCGTCGCCGCAGGTCGGTAGTAGAAGACCGCGGGAGTACCGTCGTTGCAGCGCGCTTTGGGAAACGCGCTCTGGTCGACGACGAAGCGCGTCAGGTCGGTGCCTTTGCCGATGCCACCCACACCGGAGGCGGAGCGGCATGAGAAGGCCTGATCAAGACTTATTGCGTCGACGTTCGCATCGACGTTCGCGACTTGCCCATCGGCGGCTGAAGCATCGGTACCGACGGACGCGTCAACGTTGGGCGCAAGGCCTGCATCGGTGCACCCCGAGACGATGAGTGCCGCCAGCGCACCAATGCCCGCCAAGGCTGACGCGATCGCCAAGCCTGCTCCCGCATGGGATCCGACCCTCTTCGCCACCATTCGCCCCCCCCGAACCCGTACTCGCCAGACAGACGTTGCGTGCCGCTACGGTATTCTGACCGAGACCACCAGAGGGCACCCAGGGGCGGTAGTCCCCACAGCGTCTCCGGTTGAGGCCCAGCCCGGTCACACGGGTGCTTTCCAGCCTCAACGTGATCCGCTTGCCTCGTGGCACCAAAGCGTGTTCAAGCGAGTGTCCGTGACTGAGACCCAGGAAGAAGCACGCAACAACGCAGGTCGCGGAGGGCTCGCAGTCCTTGCGGCCAAGGTGTTCTTCATCGCCGTAGGGTTCGTGCAGCAGCCGTTGCTCAAAGCGGCGATAGGCCTGGACGGCTACGGCGCGTTGTCGCGTGTGCTCGGCGTTGCCAATGTCGTCAACAATGTTGTCGTTTCTGGCTCGACCCAAGGCGTCTCGCGTCTCGTCGCACAATCGAAGGGCAATGACGGAATCGCGCTCAGGCAGGCCCTCCGCGTGCACGTGCCACTCGCGATCGCGTTCGGCCTGCTCTTGGTGCTGGCCGCGCCGTTTCTTGCTTCGTTTCAGGCCGCGCCGCACATCCGCGTGCCGCTCATGGTGATGGGCATCGTGCTTGTTGCCTATGGCTGCTACGCGCCACTCATCGGTGCGCTCAATGGACGCGGGCAGTTCGTTCGCCAAGCCTCGCTCGACGTGATGTTCGCGGTCATCCGCACCGTGGCCATGGTGTGCTGCGGCGTATTGCTCGCGGCGCGCGGCGCAGGACCACTCGGCACCACCATCGGATTTGCGATCGCCGCGTGTTTCATTTTGCCACTCGCGCTCCGGTGGACGGGCACTGGCGCAACAGGCGTGGACCCATCGCTCCCGAGCGCGAAGACGTACTTGGTACAGTGGCTCACGATTGCGAGTGCCCAGCTCGGCATCAACTTGCTGATGCAGATGGATCTGTTCCTGCTGGGGCGTTGCCTCTCACTTCGAGCCACGGACCTTTCGATCGTCGATGCGGCAAAGCGCGCTGACGAATGGGTCGGCACCTACAAGGCCTGCCAGTTGTTTGCGTTTCTTCCGTATCAGCTGCTCTTCAGCGTGACGCAGGTACTGTTCCCGATGCTTGCGCGCGCTCACGCCAACAAGAACCCGGAAGAGGTCAAGCAACTTGTCGTTCGAGGAACGCGCATTGGGCTCATTCTCGTCGGACTCGTTGTGTCGATCGTGCTCGCGCTTCCTGGCTCGCTCCTAAACTTCGCGTACGGCACGGTGGTCGCGGACGGTGGCACGCCTGCGTTGCGTGTCCTCGCGTGCGGTATGACGGCGTTCGCACTCCTGGGGCTCGCGATGACGATTCTGACGAGCCTGGGCCGGGAGGGAATCGCCTCCATTCTCACGTGGGTAAGCGCCGTGCTTGTTGGCCTATTGGTCAATTTTCTTACCCGTGATTCGGACTTCGGCGCGACGCAGTTGCTCCGCTCGTCGATAGCCACAAGCAGCGTATTGTGTGTCGTGTTCGTTATCGCAGCCGCGGTCGTAACGAAGACGGCGGGTGGATTTCTGCCACTGCTCACGCTGGCACGCGTGGGCTGTACGGTCGCGTTGCTCGCCACTGGGGGGCTCTTCCTGCCTCGCCTTCCGAAGCTCGCTGTGCCATTCGGCGCGCTTGCGGTTGTGCTCGCGTATGTTGCTTCCTTGGTTGTGACGCGTGAACTGACCGATACGGATCTCGCCCGCGCAAGGGCTGTGGTGCAACGGAGACGCGTGAAATAGCCGCACCAATACTGGAACGTTTCAGGCTCGGCATAAAGCGATCAACCTCGAGTACAGTTTCACGTGCGCCCATGGATCGCGGATGTTACGACGTGAGGCCATGCGAAGCGCAACGACGAAACTCGCCATCTTCGCCCGAGCCGCCACGGCGCTCGCGCTCACGGCCACGTCGGTCATCACCTCAGCAGTGCCCGCCATGGCAGCGCCCGCTCGCACGTATCCGACGAGCGAGGCCCCTGAGGCGAGCGCGACCGACGCCGCAATCGAGAACGCGCGCGGAAAGCACGTCTTCTTCGGCTGCTGCATGATGTACGTGCCGAAGAACTTTAAACCGATCAACGGCAATTACGATCTCGTCCTTTTCTTCCACGGGCGCCCTCAAATCGTTGAGGACACCATCGACGAAGCCAACGTGAATGCGATCGTCGTCAGCATCAACTTCGGCATCGCCTCTGGCGTATACAGCAGCCCGTATCAATACCCAGGCTCGTTCGAGCAGCTGCTTGCGGCCGTCGACAAGAATCTCGCGAAGACCGGCATGAAGGGCCTCACGCGCAACCGCATCGCGCTCACCGGCTGGAGCGCAGGCTTCGGTGCAGTCGGCGCGATTCTCTCGAAGCCACAGTGGGCCGAACAGATCGACGCTGTGGTTCTCGCCGACGGCTTTCACGAGATGTACAACCCGGCCGGCGATGTGTATCGCAATGGGTTACAAAAATACGCACGCTTCGCAGCTCGCGCCATGCGTGGCGACGCGCTGTTCGCGATGACGCACTCGTCCATTCAGACGGTCGGCTACGCAAGCACGACCAAGGCGACGAACACGTTGCTCGACATGATCGGCCTTGAGAAGGACGAGCACGAGGGAACGGGCCCGCGCGGCATGCAGGTCGTCTATGAAGCACACCGCACGAACTTTCACGTGACGGGTTACGAAGGCATGCGCGAACCCAACCACATCGATCACTTCAAGGGCCTCGGACAATCACTGTGGCCCTATCTGCGCGCGCGATGGGAAGCTCGGCCTTCGCCAAGCAACGCCGTCGCGCACCGGTA
>CAMBEV010000275.1 GCA_945865595.1 Nannocystis exedens
GAAGCGCGACGGCACGCCCCGTACGTTGCACAAAAATGCGCAAGGTGTATCCGGCGACGTCAGTGCCTAGAAACGGAATCGAACTGCCGGTCGCCACCTGCTTCTTAGCACTATCGTAACCAGAAACGATCAGTTGGCTAGCGACTTCAACGCCGATGGGAGGAAGTTCGGTCGAGCCCTCGGTGGCCGCAGTCTCAAGCAAGCGTTGTATGCCAGTGCCCGTTCGCAGATCGACTGCGAGCGTCGCGACCGAGGGACTCGATGCCCACGTCGTTTCGCGCTCAACGAGCAGTTCAAGTTGCAACCTTGACGGTGACGAACAGGCTGCAAAAAGCGCAATCAACCAACAATGCCGCACGTTCGGACACCGTACACGACTGGCAAGCGCACTCAAGCGCTTGGCGGCGCGGCGCTTGGGGACTAACTCAACATTGAGCGATGGAAGCCGGTCGTTTTGAGGTGCGGAGCCTGGGCAGAAAAGCGTTGCCGGCCATCGCGCGCGCGCTGCACTCAGCGCCCGGCCTCACGGTGCTGACGGGTCGTTTCGAACATGAATGTGGCGCGAGCTTCGTGGGTGCGTTTCCAGACGCGCATTCGTCGGCGGTCGTGCCGCCGCTTGAACCTCGCGAAGGGGCTTTCGGTTGGAACGGTCATGCGCCGGCTCCCGCTTGGGTGGGCCATGTCCCCTACGAAGCACTGCGCGCAATTGAGCGACTTGGCGTCGATCGTCGCGCAGAGTCTGCGCTAAGCCACCCGTACTGGAATAGGTATCCGGCGATGATACGAATTGACGCGCGTTCGGGCCACGCGTCGATCGAAGGCACAGAGGCGGCCGTCGCGCGTCTAGCGAGCGCTCTCGATCGCGGAAGCGCGCAATCGGAAAGAACATTTACATTCACGCCGTGTAGCGATCATGACGGCGAGCGCAGCCATCTTGGCGCCATCCGCGCAGCGCTTGCTCTGATCGCCCAAGGCGATGCGTATCAAGTCAACCTGGCGCGACAACTTCGATTTGCGTTCGCGGGCGACCCGCTTGAAGCGTTCCTCGCGCTCTGCAAAATGTCACCAAGCGAGTATCATTTATTCAGCTCGGTCGACGAGCACGTGATCAGTGCTCATAGTCCAGAGCTTGCGCTCGCTCGATTGCACGACCGCGTGCTCACGCGTCCGATGAAGGGAACGCGGCCTCGGGGCCAAAACGCAGGCGAAGACGAAGCCGCTCGCCGTGAGCTCGAGCGCGATCCAAAAGAGCTGGCCGAGCTCACGATGGCGGTTGATCTGCATCGCAATGATCTCGGGCGCATCGCTGTGCCCGGCACGGTGCGCTTGCGTGGCGCGTTCGGCGCGTTCAGCGCGCAACGATCGCCAACGGTGTGGAGTCGCTACGCCGAAGTGGTTGCAACGTTGAAGGAGGGTGCGTCCCTCGACGACCTCTTTGCGGCCGTTCTGCCGTGCGGAAGCGTTACAGGCGCGCCCAAGGTCCGTGCAATGCAAATCATTGCCTCGCTTGAGCCCCACCGACGAGGTCTCTACACGGGGGCTTACGGTGCACTGTCGTCAGACGGATCGCGCGTAGCCCTTGCGGTTGCCATTCGAACACTCGTCATCACAGGAGGCAGCGCAACCTATGGTTCTGGCGGCGGTATTGTGGCCGACAGCCTCCCGCAGCGGGAGCTCGAGGAGACGTACTGGAAGGCCCAAGCGATCCAAAACTTGGCCTCACCGCAGAAGCCACGCTACCGGATGGATACCGTGGGAGGTGAAGCATGACCGACTCGATCGTTCGGCACTTTGATCGCATTCAAGAGCATGACGAGGACGCGCCGCGAACGCCCCGCAGCGTGACCGCGCTGCTCGTTGTTCTCGGGGGTGCGTGCGTCGTCTTCGCCGGCCTCGCCATGAACACGAGGCGGTCGTCCCCTGACGTCAAGAAAATTGACCCATTGGGTGAGCTTGTCGCCCAGAAGGGCAAGGATCCAAAGGCTGCTGAATTGAAGCCAAGCGATGTTACATTTCCGGGTATCCTGAGCGACCGCGACAAGCCGACCACGGCTCTCGCTGCAGTGCGCGTGGGCTCAGGCGCCGCAAGCGTCGCAAGTGCCGACGGCGTGCGTGTCGCCGAACCCCCGCCGCCAACCGATCGCTTGCCAGTCGTTCCGGTCGCACCCGTCGCAGGCGTCCCGCTTCCAGCGCAAAATGTGCTTGGCGCGACGCCGCTCGTCACCCATCCCCGCGATTCACTGACCCGAGCCGCACTTGAGGCGTCTGAGCCCACCGGTGAGGCGCAGGCCGCTGAGGGCCGCGAAGGCGGTTACCAGCTGCAAGTCAGCTCATTTCGCTCGCAGGCCGAGGCGAACCACTTCGCCGATCAACTTCGCGCGAGAGGCCATCGTGCACACGTGAATGAAGCCCGCGTGCAAGGGCGCGGGACCTGGTATCGCGTACGTGTGGGCCCGTTTACGACCCAGCAGCAGGCTGTTTCCTATCGCTCGAGCTTTGAGCAAAAAGAGCACGTCGTTCCATTCGTGGTTACACCTGCGCAGAAGTGACCCCGGCTAATTGGTTGCCGCTGGAGAGCTGGCTCGCGCTGGCGATCCCGCTTGTACTTGTCGTGGTGGTGCCATGGCTCTTGCGTGTGTGGGTATCGCACCTTCGCAAACGCTCGCAACGTGAAGCGCATGCACGACTTGATCGTGAGGTTTCTTCGGAACGGAGTGGACCCGGCAACGGTTCGCGATAACCTGAAGGAAGGGCGGACGCGACATGGCACGACTATTCGGACTCGTTGGGAATCGACCCGATCTCGGCGGACGCGTATTGCTCGCTGAGGCGATCCCTCTTTCGGTGCGGGTGAGCGAACCACCCGTCGGTTGGGGCATGAGCTTCTACCAAGGCGGCGAAGTACTCTTGCGGCGGAGACCGGTTGACGACCGAAGCGTTCTTGACGTCGCAAAGCTCGCTGCCGATGTTCGCGCGGACGCTGTGGTTGGACACGTGCGCAAGCCGACCACCGGCGCGCTACAACCTGAGAACACCCACCCGTTTCGCTATCGCCAGTGGGTCTTCGTACAGACGGGCACCGTGCCCAGCTATGGTCGCGTTCGGGCTCGCTTGCTCGACGCGGTCCCTGAGTTCTTGCGCGGAGGTATCCGAGGCGACACCGATGCAGAGCTTGTCTTTCACGTTGTGCTTTCTTTCATGCACGATCAAGGCTCGCTCGGCGAGGCGGTCGTCGAGCCGCAAGTGATCGTCGAAGCCATGCGATCCACGTACACGCTTCTCGAAAGCCTCGTCGCTGAAGAGGGCGCTGGCGTCGTTGGGCTCAATTGGATCATGAGCGGTGGCGAATACGTTGTGGCATCGCGCAGAGGCGCCGCAATGGCGACCCGCGTCTATCGCGGCAAATCAGATGCAGACGCCCTTATCGGCGATGACCTCGCCCTGAGGCGCAAAGTTCCTGAGATGGAACGCATGTACTTTGCACTAGTCGCGAGCGACTTCGACGCCGAGCCTCCGCCCACCTGGAATAGCGTCGCTCTTGGCACGTTTGTCGTTGCAGAGCGAACCTCCCTTGAGGTGATTGCGTCGTGACCTCGCGAGTGATCAGCTGGTACGCCCATTACGCCCATTACGCCTGCTACGCGTGCGTAACGATCGTTGCGACGGGCTGCGGGGGGCAGTCGCCACCCGTGCGAACCGGCGCGACAGGGTTTTCGCGCGACGGCGTTTTTATCGAGCCGATCGCTGCGACCCCTGCTCCGAAAACGACCTCAACTGACGGCGATGGCATCGTAGGCCTGTCGCAGTCGATCGATCGCCAAACGGCGCAACGCATCGCGCGCGCTTGGGTAGAAGGGGTGCTCAGCCAGAATGCGCAACAGCTTCGCGAGCTCGCTTTAGATAGCACCGCGAGTGGCCCAACCGATCGTGAAAGCCTCGTGAAGCAATGGCTGGCTCGTGGCCGCTACCAACGCGGGCGAACTCGTGACGAAGCGTTCGATCCCGAAACAGTCAAGAGTCTTGAGCATGACCCTGAAGCCGCACAGCATGGGGCGGTGGCTGTGACATTCGAAGTGAAGTTCGACGGGGCGCCGATGGCGCGATCGTACATGCCGCGTCCCGCACTGTCGGTCGTTCGCCTGTTGCTCGTTCAAGGTGCAGATGGCAGCCCGCGCATCGCCGCCTCTCGCGAGTAGGGCTCGTATTCACGGAGATGCCCGGGCAATGCCTAATTGATCACATATGGCCCCAAGGACGCGGTCAGTCTGGTTTCGCACCTCTTCGAGGTCGCCGTCGTTTTGAATCACAAAGTCAGCGCTCTTTACCTTCTCGGCGCTCGTCATCTGGGCGGAGATCCGTGACTGGGCGGCAGTCATCGACGAACCATCACGTTTCATGAGCCGCTCGATCTGCACTTGCGGCGAACACGCCACGACAATCAACGGACGAAACATGTCGGCAGTCCCACTCTCAATCAGCAACGCCGCTTCCCAAACGGCGAGCACTTCGCCGTGCGCATCAAGCTCGGCGATACGCTCTGCGGCTCGCGCCCAAATGCGCTTGTGGGTGATGGCATTGAGCGTCCGTAGGCGCTCGTCATTCCCAAATACGACGTCGGCGAGGGCCGCGCGGTCGAGCGTTCCATCCTTCGCGAGGATTACATCACCGAAGGCGGCGCGGAGCTCGTCGAGCGCTGGCGATCCGGGCAACACGATCTCTCGCGCGATCTGATCCGCATCGAGCACAGGCACGCCCCGCGATCGAAGGTGCTCGGCGACCGTGCTCTTGCCGCACGCGATAGAACCCGTCAGTCCGATGACTCTCATTGTGTAAGTTCGCAGTGTACGCAAAGATGCAGCCTGTCATGTCACGTGTTTCTCGGCGCGGGGTCCTTCGCGCAGTCGGAGTTGGAATCCTTGCCGCCGGTGGCTTGGTCGCCGTTGTGCGCACGTCTGGTTACGAATTGCCCGCTCACCGCCGAGGTAGACTCCGTGTGCTCGATGCCGCACAGTTCACGATCTTGACAGCCCTTGCCGCGCGCGTGTGCGCAGCCGATGCGGCCGATGCGCCGTCGATTGAGGAAACCGACGTGGTCGGATTCGTTGATGAGTTCGCTACGGCGATGCCCCAGAAAATGAAGCGAGACTTGCTACTTTTTTTAGCGGTGATTGAGCATGTTGCGCCGTTC